>CAURKK010000029.1:0-14397 GCA_963525505.1 uncultured Gemella sp. | reverse complement strand
TCATTGAAAATAATAAAATGAATATGGCTAATCTTAGCTTAAGAGAGGCTAGTAAATATTTATAGAATTAGTTAGGGAAAATCACTTACATTAAAATGTGTGATTTTCTCTTTTTCTATTATTAATATAATGTTATACTATTAGTAAAAACAATTTAACATAAATTTTATACTATAATATAGTTTTAAAAATATAATATTATATAATTAGGTGGATATTTTAAAATAGTTTTTAGTGTAATAAAAAGTTTTATAATAATTGGGGGAAAGAAAAATGAAGAGAATAGTTACTAGTTTTTTTGTAGTAATTCTTTCTGTTGTATTATTAATAATACTTCCGTTTATTTTAAAAGATAAACAAGATGAATACATAGATTTCTCAAATGTTACAGAATCGATGGATAATAGTGTTAAAGATGATGAAACTTTAAGGATTGGTTTAATTTCTGTTGCAGGTGATAATAAGAGTTATATTTTAGAGAAAGAATTGGCCAATTATATTGGTGAAAAGCTGAATAAAAAAGTGAAGTTAATTCAGAAAAAAAGTTATAAAGACATAAATATTTTGCTGAAAAATAATAAAGTGGACATTGCATTTCTATCGACAGGAGCATATTCATTATATGAAGATAAGGGTTCATTGGAACTTTTAGCTAGACCAAATAGAGGAAAGGCGTATTATCACCCTATAGTTATAACGAAAAAAGATTCTAATATTAAAGAAATAGAAGATCTAAAAAATAAAAATTTTGCTTTTGTTGATACTTACAGTTATTCTGGCTATTTGGCATTAAATGATTATCTTAAAAAGAATGGGAAGACAGTTAATAAATTTTTTAGTAGCAATTATTTTACGCATAGCCATGAAGAATCGATAAATCAAGTTGCAAGTGGAACAGTCTCGGCAGCTATAATTGATGACTGGGCTTTACAATATATACAAAATAATTTTCCAGGAGTAGCTAACAATGTTAAAGTAATAAAGACATTTCCAGAGGTAGCGACTGGTCCAGTAGTTAGTCATAAAAATTATGAAGATAAAGAAAAAATTAAGAATATATTACTTTCTATAAACAAGGATAATTCAATAAAGAATACATTATCTCAACTTCAGATTGAAAAATATGTAGAAACAAAAGCAAGTGATTATCCAAATCTAATAAGCGAGGATTAGAAAATGGATAAGTTGAAGATAAAAAATAAAATTATAATATTTTTTGTGGTAATTTATACAGTATATTTGAGTGTTGTTCTAGTATATACGTATGCTAATAATAAAAATATACTTGAAAGTGCATTGAAAGATAGAATAACTCAAACTTACTACCAATTATCAGGAAATATTTCAGAGAACATAAAAACAGAAAATACTTATGAAATATATCAAAAAATTCATAGTGCATCTGTAAATAAAGAGGTAGCATATATAATTATTTATGATAACGAGAAAAATATATTGGGGAAAACTTTAAAAGGCGTTCCAGAGAAGCTTTTAACATTTAATACAGATCAATTAAATAGTTTTAAAAGATATGGGAGCTCAAAAGGAGAATTATTAGAATATATTTCGCCTATAGATGATGTAAATATCGGATATATAAGGATAGGATTTTACACAAAAGATATTTATATTAAAACGTACACGGAGTTTTCAAGAATATTATTTCTAAATATGATGGTATTTTTTATGCTGTTAATAATTGCTTACTATATTTCAAAAATGATTGAGCGCCCTGTTCAAGATTTAACTTTAGTTACAGATGAAATTATAAGAGAAGGAGACTATAGAAAAAAAATAGAAAAAGATAATTATAGCCGTGATTTCCATGTTCTTGTTAGCTCTATTAATGAAATGGTTGAGTCAAATAGAAAAAACAAGAAATTGAATAACTATTTATTAAACAAAATATTCAGAATTCAAGAAGAAGAAAGGAAAATGCTTTCTAGGGAATTGCATGACGAGGTAAGTCAATCTTTAGCAAGTTTGTTGTTTTTATTGAGTAATCTTGTAGAAAAAGAAAGTGATGAAAGAAAAAAAGATAGATTACTATTAATACAAACAGAGATAGAAAACAGTTTAACAAATATAAGAAATATTGCAGTAAATTTAAGACCACCAAGTGCAGAATTAAGTTTAGAAGAAGTTCTTATAAAATATATAGATGATTATAAAAAATTATATAATATCGAAGTGGATTTTTATACAAATTATAATGGTGGGAAGAATAATAATTTTGATATAACGCTCTATCGTATAATTCAAGAATCGTTGTCTAATATAAAACGCCATTCAGGTGCAACAGAAGTACAGATTAAACTTTATGGGAATGCAGATTACATTATCTTGAGTATTGCCGATAATGGTATTGGATTAACTAAAGAACGTGTAGAGAAGGCTAAAAAAGAAGGACGATTAGGGATTTATGGAATGCAAGAAAGGATCTTAGATTTTTCAGGGGAGTTTAAGATTTTACATAATAAAAAATATTCTACAATACTAACTTGTAAATTTAATACTGAAGTGATAGAGGAGAAAGCTGATGAAGATATTATTGATTGATGACCATAAACTAATAAAAATTGGTATAAAAGTACTTTTAGAAGATGATGAAAAAATTAGCGTTATTGATGATTGTGCAAGTAAAACTGAATTTTTAGAAAAAATTAAAGATAATATATATAATTTATTTATTTGTGATATTTCATTGCCTGATGGTAGTGGGTACGATATATTAGAAATTATAAAAGAGAAAAAACTCGATGCTAAAGTAATCATATTAAGTATGCATGAAGATAAATCATATATAAAAAAAGCTTTTAGATTGGGAGCTTCGGGATATGTAACAAAAAGCACTGCTCACGAAGAGATCTTGCAAGCAATTGAGAAAGTTATAGTAAAAGACGAAATATACTTAAATGATAAGTATGCTAAAATCTTCTATGAACTATTTAAAGAAGATAAAGAAATAGAACTTAGTGAACGAGAAAAAGAAGTAGGGAGATATATAGTAGAAGGGTATACTCTGACAGATATTGGAGAGAAATTGTTCCTAAGTGTTAAAACCGTGGATACATACAAAAAACGTCTTATGGAAAAAACAAATACTAAAAAAAGAAGTGAATTAGTGGAATATTTAAAAAATAACCTTATCTTATAACCAAAAGAAAAATATCTCTATCAGAATAAGGAGGATTAAAAATCTTGTCTGACAGAGATATTTATTTATTAATTTTCTAACTGTTTAGATGTTTTTTTGAATAGTGTTAGTGAGATGAATACAAATGCTAATACGCAAGAAACGATTAATGCGTAGAAACCACCATTCCATCCAAAGACATCAACAAGTTTACCCATAACGTAACCAGCACTTGCTGATCCAAGTAGGTAACCGAATAAACCAGTAAGACCAGTTGCAGTACCCGTAGCAACACGTGGAACTAAGTCTGCTGCTTGAAGACCAATCATCATAACAGGTCCATAGATTAAGAATCCGATAGCTACAAGACAGATATTATCTACTAATGGGTTTCCTGGAGGGTTTTTCCAGTAAATGAACACAGCTACAAGAACTCCAGTTAAGAATAATAACATTGGAGGAGCACGGTGTCCTTTAAACACTTTATCACTTAAGTATCCACTAGTTAGCATACCGAAGATACCTGCATATTCGTATAAGAAGTAAGCCCAGCTTTGTTTGTCAACAGAGAAGTGTTTTACTTCTTTTAAGTAAGTAGGTGCCCAGTCAATAATTCCGTAACGTACGAAGTATACGAATACGTTAGCTACTGCGATAGCCCATAGGTATTTATTATTAATAATGTATTTAAAGAAGATGTCTTTTGCTGATAATGTGTGAGCAGATTCAACTTTTTCTACAATTTTTTCACCTTTCCATTCATCTACTGGAGGTAAACCTTCAGACTCTGGAGTATCTTTCATTAGGTAGAACATGATAATTGCTAAGATAATAGCAATAGTCGCTGGTAAGTAGAATAATGATTGCCAAGCACCAAAAACTGAAAGTCCTAAAAGTGCAAGAGGACCGATTAATCCACCACCAAGGTTGTGAGAAACATTCCACCAACTCCACCATGCACCACGCTCGGAAGCAGAGAACCAGTTAGTCATTGTTTTAGCGCCAGGTGGGTATCCCATACCTTGGAACCATCCGTTAAGTGCTGATAAGAAAATCATTAATGTTAATGAAGAAAGTACCGCAGGAACAAGACCGAAAATTAAGCTGACAGCAGCAGAAGCAACTAAACCAATAGTAATAAAGTACTTAGGATTACTTCTATCTGAAACGTTACCCATGATGAATTTACTGAAACCGTAAGCCAATGATAGAGCAAGAGAAACTTTCCCTAAGTCAGCTTTAGAGTAACCGTATTGATCAATTAAATAAGGGATAGCAAGTGAGAAGTTTTTTCTAATTAGATAGTATGCTGCATATCCAATAAACACTCCTGAGAATACTTGCCATCGAAGTTTTTTATATTCAGCATCAGTGCGAGAACTATCGATTCTCGGTTTTGGCGCTGAAGCTTTTAAAAATGAGAACATAAAAATTCCTCCTTTACTTCAATAATGTATTAAATTAAATTTTAGAGAAGTTTAATTATATTAAACTTCCTTATTAAGGTGTTTTGACGTCAATCTTTTAATAAATAAGTTGTTTACTTTTTAAAAATAATTAACTTATAAAAATATTATATATAACCAAGAAACCTTTGTAAATGCCTTTCTATAAAGTTTTTTTCTTTTAGAAAATACCTTACAATTCATGTCAGGAAATATCTTACAAATTGAATTGTTGATAAATCAATTGTTAATATGTATAATTGATTATATGATGATTGACTGATCAATGAAAGAGGTGAGTATGCAAATGGATGTAAAAGAATATGTGAATTTACTACATGATTTGAAAGTATTAGAGAGAAAGATTGCTTACATTTCTGAGGAAAGATTAGGAATTAGCTTAACGAGATTTCAAATTATAAAATACTTATATGAAGTTGATGTAGCAACCCCTAAACAGCTTTCTAAAATTTTAGAAATTGATGCAGCTGCAGTAACTAGACATTTGAAAAAATTAGAAGAAGCAGGATATATAAAAAAAAGTCGTAACAAAGAAAATAATAGAGAAATTTATGTTGAAATAACAGAAACTTCAAAAAATAAAATAGATAGCTGTGTCAAAGATAATGATGTTAGAAATATTATCAGTGAGAATTTTACAGATGATGACCTAAAAAATCTGACTAAATTATTAGATAAATTAAATAAAAGTTTAATTTAAGAAAGAGGTAAAAATGAATATAATTACTACAATTTTAACAGTATTAGTAGCACTTCTATTTTTCTATATTATGTATTTAGAGACATTCGCTACAGATTCAAATAGTACGAGCAGGGTATTTAATATTACTAAAGAAGAATTACAAAGACCTAGTTTGAATACATTATTTAAAAATCAAGGTGTTTATAATGGATTAATAGGAGTTGGACTTCTTTATGGAACATTTTTCTCGAAAAATCTTAAAGAGATAGTAGGACTGTTATTGGTTTACATTATTCTTGTTGCAATATACGGTGGACTAACAAGTGATAAAAAAATAGTATTAAAGCAAGGTGGATTACCAATCCTAGCTTTAATTTCATTATTTTTCTAGAGGTGTAATGAAATGGGAAATACAGCAATAATAATAGGTGCTACTGGAGCAGTAGGGAAAGAGATATTAAAAGAAATTTTAGAAAATGATTTTTATAATAAAGTCTATATTCTAGGGAGGGAATCAATAAGAAAATTACCTAGAGGAGAAATACTAACTAAAATAATAGTTGATTTTGAAAATTTGAATTTTGATACAAGTATCCTAGAAGATGCAGATGTATTTGCAAGTCTTGGAACAACGATAAAAATAGCTAAAACTAAAGAAAATCAAAGAAAAATAGATGTTGATTATACAGTTAATTTTGCTAAACTATGCGAAGGAAAAGTAAAAAGTTTTAATGTAGTTTCTGCAATTGGTGCTAATAGTAAATCGAAAAACTTCTATAATTCATTAAAAGGAGAGTTAGAAGATAAATTAAAAGTAATGAATCTAGGAGTTCTTAGAATATTTCAGCCATCTCTTCTTATAAGTAAACGTGATGATAAGAGATTTTTGGAAGAATTATTTATGAAAGTATCGCCAATTTTTAAACTTGTATTAAAAGGAAATGCTAAAAAATATAGTCCAATAGAGGCTAGTTTATTAGGAAAAGTAATAGTTCGCTTTGCAACTGAAAATAAAGGTGAAGGAACATATACATATAATGATTTTTAAAATGGATTAAATTAAAAAAATCTAGAAATAATCGATAGTCATTATCAATTATTTCTAGATTTTGTTTTAAATTTATTGTACAATATAAATATAACATATATTAAGGAGTGATATTATGAAGAAGGAAATGGGGCACAAATTTTTAAAAAATTTGGGTAAAACTAGATTAAGACCCGGAGGAATCAAAGGTACCAACTTTTTATTTGCCCATATAGAGTTTAAGAAAGGTGAGAGAATATTAGAGGTTGCTTGTAATAAAGGAGTGAATCTGATTTCTTTAGCTAAAAAGTATCCAAAAACTACTTTTATAGGAATAGATGTGGATAAAGTAGCAATATTAGAAGCACAACTTGAGGTGGCGAAAAATAATCTTAGAAATATTGAATTTATTAGAGCCGATGCCTTTCATTTAGAATTTTCGGATAATAGTTTTGATTATATTATTAATGAAGCGATGTTAACTATGTTTAGTAATAAGAGTAAGGCAAAAGCATTAAGTGAGTATTATAGGGTATTGAAACCAGGTGGATTACTATTAACTCATGATATCTTATTGTTGAATAATTATGAGGAAACTACAAAACAATTATCTGATGCTATTAATGTAAATGTATCACCATTATCTAAAGAGGACTGGTTATCGCTATTTAAAGAAGCAGAATTTAAGACGGTTAATTATATGCATGATAAACTGACACTACTTACAGTATCGGGACTATTGGCAGATGAAGGTGTAATAAATTCATTAAGAATAATTAAAAATGGTTTTAAAAAAGATAATAGAAAGCAATTTATTAAAATGGGAACAACTTTTAAAAAATTGGAAAAAGATATGAATTTTATTTGTTTTGTTAACAAAAAAGTTCTATAATAAGAGTGTAAGCGTAATAAATATACAATATTTTTTAAATAAAGGAGAACTAATATGGGTGTAGGAATAATTTTTGAAGAATCAGGTTTATTAAAAAAACATGATAGATTTAAATTGGTAAAAAAAGTAGGGAAACAAGGAGATATTATACCAAAACATAATCATCCAGAAGCTTTAGTAGTCTTCACTTGTGTGAAAGGTGAAGTTAAAGTATTTTTAAACGATGAAGAAATTCATATTGTAGAACCAGGTAAGGTGCTACATTTTGATGGTGATAATTATATTAATGCAGAATTTTTAAAAGATGGCGAAGTTTTTGTTACTTTAATCAATAAATAAGACTATGATAATCTTCCTAATGTTTTTATAGCAATCTAGATTACTATTTTAAGGGAGGATAAATTATGTTAAATCAAGTAATTTTAATAGGAAGATTAGTAAAAAAACCGGAATTAAAAGAAAGTGATAAAAAAGTAAGTTATATTAATGCTACTATTGCAGTTCAGTCTGATTTTAAGAATAAAGAAGGGAACTATGATACTGAATTTTTCGAATTTACTGCTTTTGGTAAAATCGCAGAAAATACAGCCAGATACTGTGAAAAAGGAAGTTTACTCAATATAGTAGGTACCTTGAACAATAATGTTTATAAAGATAAAGACGGAGTGACCCACTATAGAATTAAAATTATAGCTAATAAAATTTCATTTTTAAGTAAAGGATCTAAAAAAGAAGAAAAAGAAGTTGAAGACGTTTTTGTTCTAGGGCAATAAAAATAAAAAGTAAACTAGATTGCAAAACCTCTAACACGGTAAAACTGTGTTAGAGGTTATTTTTATACTTGTATTTTATTTATAATAATATATAATAGTATATAAAAAATAAATTTGAAAGGAAAGTGTAATATGGAAGAAGTAAAAATAAAATATTTTAAAAATGATAAATTAATGATGATACCAAAAAAAGAAAAAAATAAGATACTTGTGCTTCAAATAGTTTTGAAGATGTTAAAGGAAAAATCATTAGAATTTACTGAGAAAGAACTAAATGAAGCGATTAAGGAAATTTATCCAGACTATTCACTTATTAGAAGGTATTTAGTTGATTATAAATTCTTAGAAAGAGATAGCTATGGGAAAATGTATAGGATTGTAGGGGAAAAAGATGAATAATACAAGATTTTATTATTTGTATAATATTTTATTTACAATAGCATTATCATTTTTCAATCCAATTTTATATATTTACTTGTTGTCAAAAGATTTTTCTTTTGCTGAAGTAGGGCTTTATTTATCAATTTTTTGGTTAGCTTCTTTTATGACTGAGCTTCCTTGTGGGGCAATCACTGATAACATCGGAGCAAAAAATAGTATTCTATTAAGTGTGCTTTTCAGAGTTATTGGGTTAATCTTGTTGCTTAGTAATAGTTTAATATTGTTATATATATCTGCGATATTATCTGCAATTTCTGAATCGTTTCACTCAGGAACATTAACGAGCTGGTTGGTTAATGTAAACAATAAAAATAATGAAGAAATAGATATTGATAAAATTTTTTCTAGAAATTCACTGTATGCACTATTTTTCTCTGCGGTAATAGGTTTTATAAGTGCCAAATATGTGTATGTTTATTATAAGAGTTTATCGATAATTTTAAGCATGATAGTTTTTATTATTTCGTTTTTATTTACATATATATTTATGCAAAAATTAGAACAGACGCAAAAAATATCTGTAGAGAAGCTAAAAGGATCATTTATTACGGTGAAAAATTCATTAAAAGAAACACTATATGTAAGAAGTAGTATTTTTCTTATGATACTTTTTGTTATGCCTTCTATTTTAGATCTTGGACCATCAAACCAGTGGCAAGCTGTATTTGAAAAGTTAGACGCTGATATTATCGGCTATATTTGGGTTGGTATATCAGTTAGTGGGATGTTAGGAAGTGTTATTTATGAAAGACTATCAAGTAAATTATCGAAGTTACATATACTTTATTTTTTAGTAGTTATAAATATTAGTATGTTATTAGTATTTATTTTTATTCAAAATGTATATATCAAATTTGTATTATTTATGCTATATATTATATTTTTCACTTTAATGAGTATACAGGTTAATGTATTTATGCATAAATATTTAGTAAAAAGTGATGAAAATAGAACGACTACAGTTTCTATATTTTATACATTTGAATCTATAGTAGTAGCTTTACTATTGTCAGTAAATGGAGTATTAACTGATAAAGTAGGAATAGAAAATACATGGATAGTCTTTACAGTAATAGTTGGTATTATGGTTATATCATTTATTATGGTTAAATTGAAAAGAAAATTAATCTATAAATAAGTTTAAACATACTTTTTACTGGTTCTTTAAGAGGAAAATAATTATTAATTTTCATTAATATATAAAAAAGCGGCTTGAGAATGAGATTTTATAAAATCATTATTTTCAAGTCTTTTTTTATGAAAATCTATTTTAAGCGAGTATAATTATTAGAGAAAAAAGTAGAAATGTGATAAAATTTTATAGTTAAGCAAAATAATGATTGAGGGGTATTAATCATGAAAACAAAGTTATTTATAAATAATCTAGAAATATTTGCCAACCATGGATTATTTGAAGAAGAGAACAAACTTGGACAGAAGTTTATTTTTGATATAGAATGTGAACTTAATTATAAAAAAGCTTTATTTAGTGATGAAATGACAGATAGTATTAGTTATGCTGATATTGCGGATGTGGTGGTGAAAACAGCAACTACAAACACATATAATTTACTAGAACGTCTGGTAGGAGAGATTTTGAAGAATATCTTTAATGAGTTTACTCAAATTGAAAAGATTAAGTTAACAGTTAATAAACCAGCTGCACCTATTAGTTATCATTTTGAAAAATGTGGAGTAAAAGTGGAAACATCACGTGAGGAGTTCTATAAATTATAATGATTATACTAGCATTAGGAACAAACATAGAACCAAGGAAACAGTATTTAAAAGGAGCCCTAAAAAAAATAGAAGTTAATAATCTAAAAATTAAATTACAAAGTAGTGTTTATGAAACACCTGCTTGGGGTGGTGTGGCTGATCAAGACTTTTTAAATATGTGTATTGAGGTAGAAACTTCATTAGGAGCATATGAATTGCTAGATACTATTCAGAAAATAGAACTAGAACTAGGTCGCGTTCGTAAAGAACACTGGGGAAATAGAACTATAGATATAGATATAATTACTTTTAATAATTTAATTTTTAATGATGATAGACTTGTTGTTCCACATAAATATATTCATGAAAGAAACTTTGTTTTAGCTCCTCTAACAGAAATGTACGGTAATATAGAGATAGCCGGAAAAAATATTAAAGAATCATTGGAAAAAATATTAGAACCTATAAGTGTATATAAAGAAAAATTGTAAATTGAAAGGATAAAGAATGTTTAAAATTAGAGAAATTGAAATACCAAATAGAGTAGTATTAGCCCCTATGGCGGGTGTCTGTAATGCCGCATTCCGTTTAACCGCTAAAGAGTTTGGAGCGGGATTAGTGTGTGCAGAAATGGTGAGTGATAAAGCTATTTTATTCAACAATAAAAAAACAATGAATATGTTGTATATTGATCCAAGAGAACGCCCACTAAGTTTACAAATTTTTGGTGGAGAAATTGAAACATTGGTAGAAGCGGCAAAGTATGTTGATAAAAATACGGAAGCTGACATCATTGACTTAAATATGGGATGTCCAGTGCCGAAGATTACTAAAGTTGATGCTGGTAGTAAATTACTTCTTGATCCAGATAAGGTATATGAAGTAATCTCAAGATTAGTAGATTCTGTTTCTAAGCCTGTAACTGTAAAAATGCGTATGGGATGGGATGATGAACATATTTATATAATGGACAATGCTCGAAATGCTGAACGTGCTGGAGCTAGTGCAATTGCTATTCATGGTAGAACAAAAGTCCAAATGTATAGCGGTAAAGCAAACTGGGATGTTATTCGTGATGTGAAAAAAGAATTAAAAATTCCTGTAATTGGTAATGGAGATGTAACTTCACCTGAACTTGCAAAAAAAATGCTAGATGATACAAATTGTGATGCAGTAATGATAGGACGAGCTGCTTTAGGGAATCCATGGATGTTATATCGTACAGTTAAGTACCTAGAAACAGGAGAACTAACTGATGAGCCAACGCCAAGAGAAAAAATAGATGTATGTTTACTTCACTTGAGAAGACTTATGGAAATTAAACCTGAAAAAGTGGCAGTTCATGAAATGAGAAAACATGCTTCATATTACATGAAAGGTATCAAAGGTGGAGCTAAAGTCAAAAAAGAACTAAACACTTTAAATACATACGCAGAGATGGAACATTTATTTGGAGAATTTTTAGATTATCTAGAGTCTGGAATTGTAGCTTCTAAAAAAGAAATAATTATTTAATGTATTGAATTATTATTTAATCAATAAAGCGGATTTAGCGAAAAGAAATTATACGAAAATTGTATAATTTCTTTTTTTGCTATAAGTTTAGATAGAAATATTTGATAAGGCTACAACTGCAGTTAAATTTACATTCTACTTATGTCTTAAAAGCATAAAATATCAATAATTTATATTAAAATGAAAAAATTAAAGGTTTGTTTGATTTGGAATTAATAACTTAAAAAATAATCTAGAAAATACCGATTTAATGTGTTATAATAAAAACAAAAGAAAACGTTTTAAAGGCGAGGTAGGTATATTATGACAAGAAAGGCAAAAATCATAGCAACTTTAGGAAATAGTACAGAAGGACTATTAGAAGAGATTGTGGCTAATGGAGCAGATGCTGTATTAATTGATACATATTATGGTAGCACAGAAGAATGTATTAATAGAATGAATCAAATTAAAGAATTAAGAGAAAAACTAGACAAAAACACTGCGATAATTTATGACTTAGATCATATTTATGCAGAAAGTAAATATAAATTAATAAAGATTGAAGAAGATAAAGTTCATTTTGCATGTGAAAATGATGTTGATTTTGTTGCTTGTCCTTTTGTTAGCAACTTGGATGAAATTAGAAAAGTAAAAGATATTTTACAAGCTAATGAAAAAAAAGATATTGGATTGATTGTAAAAATTGACTGTAAAGAAGCTTACGAAAATATCGATGAAATTATTCGATTTGCAGATTCGATTATGATAAATAGAGATGAGTTAGGTATGGAACTACCATATCAAGATCTTCCAGGTATCCAAAAAGAAATTATTAGGAAAGCAAATGCTGCAATAAAAGAAGTGATTTTAACAACGCAAATGTTACATTCAATGATTTATAATCCTAGACCAACGCGTGCAGAAGTATCTGATGTTGCGAATGCGGTTATTGATGGAGTAGATGCTATTATGCTAATAGAAGAAACGGCTACGGGAAGTTATCCAAAAGAAGCTTTAGAAACTGTTGATAGAATTATTACTTACATTGAAACCCAAGATAAAGCTCTAAATAATAATACAAAAGAGTTTAAAACTCTTCAAATGGATATAGCTCATGCAATTTCATTATCAACTAAGTACCTTTTAGATTCTGTTGATGTTAATAATATTGTAACTTATACAAAATCAGGAAGTACAGCGAAATTTATAGCTCGCTATAGACCGAATGTAGAAATACTGGCTGTTGTTCCATCAAAACAAAAAGCAAGAAAATTAGCTTTAACACGTGGAGTAACAACATTTATAGAAGAAAAGACGTTAACAATGGAAGAAATGTTAACATTTGCTCCAACATTTGCTAAAAATTCTGGTCTAGCAAAAGAAGGAGATCTTATCTTAATTACAGCAGGACAACCTGACTTAGGAAAAGATAACGTTCCACCAACAGATTTTGTTAACATTAGACAAGTATAAAATTAATAATAAACAAATAAAAAATCGGATTAGCTAAATCCGATTTTTTATTTGTTTTAAGCAATAGTTGAAATATATTAATCTACGAATACTTTTAGAAGAAATATATATTAAAATATGATATAATTTACTCTGTAAATTTTAAGGAATTATCAAAATTTGAGAAAGGACTTATTTTATGAAAGACAATAAATCAATAGTAAGTAATGTTATAAAATATGTTTTATTACTTGTTCTTGTAGTGGGCGGTGCATTTGGATTATATTCATACATGAATGACAACTCCCAAGAGCCACAAGTCCGAGTAGAACAAAAAGTTGACTCTAATAAGGAGTCAAAAAATGACGATAAGTATGTCGTGGCTCAGGCGGAAAAAGATTATTTAGCGAATAAGTTTAAAGATTTGAAGGCTGTAAATAATGAAGTAATTGCTTATATGACTGTTCCAGGTGACGGTGGAGATTCTCTTAAAGAACCTATTTTACAGACAACGAATAATTCTAAGTATTTAGAATATGGTATAGATAATAAACCTGCTCCATTTATTGGTGCAGTTTTCATGGATTTCGAAAACAAACCAGGATTAGATCAAGCTGACGTAAAATGGATTTTTGGTCATGCTCGTGCAGGAATAGAAGAGAAGAAAATTACGTTAGATACAAGAGTATTTAATAATATGAATTGGTTTGCGAAAAAAGATTATTTTGATAGTCATAGAGTAATTGTCATAGAAACACCAGAGAGAAAATATTATTATGAGGTAACAGGAGTTAAAGTGGTTCATGAAGATACTAATCTATATCAGATACCAACAACTGCTGATAAAAAAGATGAATTTATAAGTTTATTTAAAAACGGATCAAGAAATTGGCTAGAGAATACCAAGATATCTGGAGAGGATAATATGACAGTATTTGCTACTTGTCGTTTAGATGATGTATCATTAAGAACATTAGTATTAGCTAGACAGGTTCCAGATAAAGAATTAAAAGAATTCTTAGAAAAAAATAAAGAATTATTAAATAGTTAATTATAAAAGACACAACGTAAAAAATCTACGTTGTGCTTTTTTAGTTTATATTATTTTTGTCTCTTAAAACTGCGTAACTAACTAGTGTAGAAACAAGCATTAGAGCAGTAGTAATGAAAAATGGTGATGTATATTTTTCTAAGTGTAGGGCTTCAGGTATTTTTGTTAACACTACAGGAGTAAGGATAACACCAATATTTCCACCGACTAAAATTACACTTGTTGCAAAGTTGATAAATTTATTATCCAACTTGTTTGAAA
>CAURKK010000028.1:0-14732 GCA_963525505.1 uncultured Gemella sp. | reverse complement strand
AAATAACATTACCTCTACACACTAGACTTAGTGATGAAGATGTAGCTGTTATTATTGAAAACTTCAAGGAAATAGTCGAGGAGGTAGTAGGTGAGTAGTTTAAAAGAAATACAAAATAAGAGCTTAGAAATGGCTGAATATTTTGTAGAATTTTGTCGTGAACATGACTTACTTTGTTACTTTTGTGGTGGTGGAGCTATCGGTGGTCTAAGGAATAAAGGATTTATCCCTTGGGATGATGATTTAGATTTTTTCATGCCTAGAAAAGATTATGAAAAACTTCCAGAACTTTGGAGAAAGTATGCCAAAGAACAATATTTCTTATCAAAAAGTGATAGTAACTTCGTCGATAGAAATTTATTTATCACAATTCGTGATAGAGAAACAACATGTATAAAACCATATCAGCAAGATTTAGATATGCCACATGGTTTAGCATTAGATGTTATTCCTTTGGATTATTATCCTAAAAATGAAGCGGATAGAAAAAAACAAGTTCGTTGGGCATTGATTTATTCACTATTCTGTGCTCAAACTATCCCGGAAAAACATGGAGCAATTATGAAATGGGGTAGTACTATACTGTTAGGTTTAACACCTAGAAAATTACGTTATAAAATTTGGAAAAAAGCTGAAAAAGAAATGACAAAATATACGCTTGAGGAAAGTGATGGAATAACAGAACTTTGTACAGGTCCTGGATATATGAAGAAAAAATATCCGATTGAAGCATTTGAAGATAATATCTTTATAGATTTTGAGAATACTAAAATGCCAATACCTGTGGGGTATGATATTTATCTGAGAACAGCATTTGGTGATTATATGACCCCTCCACCGAAAGAAAAACAAGTTCCACATCATGATTCGGTAATAGCGGATATGGAAAATAGTTATCTTAAGTATAAAGGGGAATATTATGGACGAAAAAATTAGTGTAATAGTACCGGTATACAATGTAGAGCAATACTTAGAACGCTGTGTTGATTCAATAATAAATCAAACATTTAAAAACTTAGAAATTATTTTAGTCAATGATGGATCTACTGATAACAGTGGACAACTTTGTGATGAACTAGCTAAGAAAGATGACAGGATTAGAGTAATTCATAAGAAGAATGGTGGTTTATCTGACGCGAGGAATGTCGGTATAAATGAAGCAAAATCTGATTTAATCGGTTTTATAGATAGTGATGATTACATAGATGAAGATATGTATGAAGTATTGATGAATAATCTAAAAGATGCAAACGCTGATTTATCTATGTGTGGGCATTACGATGTTTATAATAATGTTCCTGAGGAACAAGTTGCTGATAAGAAAATATGGGAACTAAGTTCTAAAGATGCCATTAAAATGGTTATGGGAGCAAAGATATTATCAGTTACAGCTGTTAATAAATTATATAAAAAGAGTTTATTTTCAGATTTGAAATTTGAAATTGGGAAAATTGCTGAAGATGCATTTATTATGATAAAACTTCTTGATAAATGCAATGTAGTGGTAGCGACAAATGAGAAAAAATACTACTATGTTCATAGAGAAAATAGTATTACTACTCAGAAATTTTCAACTAAGTTTTTAAATGTAATAGAAGCTTATGAACAAAATAGAAAGATTATTTTAGAAAAGTATCCAGAATTACAAGATGTAGCTCAAATGAGAATGAATTGGGCATATTTCTATGTGTTGGATAGATTATTGTTAGATAAGGAATACAACGATAAAAAATTAGAAAACAAGTTAATATCGTATTTGAAAAATCATAGTAGGGATATACTAAAAGATTCATTATTTACAAAAGGTAGAAAAATTGGATTCGTAGCCTTATTATTGAATAGAAATCTATATAGAAAAATAATAGAGAAGAGAGGATATTAATTAGAGTATGTTAAAACTAATAGAAAAAAATTATTTTAAAATAAATCTGGCATTTATTTTAATAGTTGCTGTTTATTGTATGTGTGGTTTAATAGTGCCACTACAATTTATATCAGCAAATAAAATTGTTGCAGGAGGAATGACATTATTTGGAATTCTTTTAGCGACGTATAATTTATTCATAAAAAAAGTTTATTTGAAAATAAAAACAATAGAATATTTATTACTGTTTTTTGCTTTTAATATAATTACTAGCATTCTAGTGATATCGTATGGATATTCTACAAATATTAAAAACACGTTAATATTTTATATTTATTTCTTAACAGTATTCCCTATATTTACAGGAGTTACTAGAGAAGAGGGTAAAAAATTATATAATTACTTTTTCTATACAGTTACTGTACTTAATACTTTTGGAGTATTAGTTTCATTAATTCAATTCGTATTATTAAAAGGTTACAGAGTACATGACTACAAAGGATTGTATATTAGGCAAGGCTTTGTAGAGTCTAGATTATTTGGTATTTTAGCAAGTCCAAACTTTTTATCATTAGTTTCTTTAATTGTAATTATATTTTTAATGTCAAAAATATGTGATTTCAAGAAGAATTATAGATATTTAGTTTCATCAACTATTGCATTGAATTTTATTTATATTGTCTTATCTGGTTCAAGAACAGCATTTATCTGTATGTTCTTAGCATCAGTTATTTATTCAATAGTGATATTTTATCAAAAAGGAAATGCTAAATCGCTGTTAAAAGTAGTTATGGCAATTGTAGTTGTATTATTCAGTTACAAAGCTGTTAATTTTACTAGTGAGCAATATTTAAAATACAATAAAGAAAGATTAGAAGCCCAAAATAAAGAGTTAGAAAATAAAGATAACAATCTTTCTTTAGAAAGAACTGATACAAGCGAAGAGAATATTTCTAATAACAGATTCGCAATTTGGAAATCTACAGCATCTTTTGTACCTAAAAAACCTATTTTTGGTTACTCAGGTGGGAACTGGTATGAAATAGGTAAAAAGATTAATCCAGATGAGTATATAATAAGAGAACACTATCTTACTCATAATGGATATTTAGAAATTTTATTTTATAATGGAATTGCAGGATTTATCTCGATGGGAATCTTTGTTTTAACATTCTTCATGTCAATGGTAAAACGAATATTTAGAGATAAAAAAGAAGACTTAGTTAATAAAGATTTATTATCGATGATTATGATATTGGTGGTAATTTTAGTATCTAATTTATTCTTAAGTTCTACATTTTATGGTATCTCATTATTAGGTATTATTCTATTCTTAATGGCTGGTTATTACTATTCTATAGTGAGTACTAATAAAAGTAATTTTAAAAAATTAGATGCAAATGAAATTAAAGAGATAGAATTAGGTGTTATGGACTATATTCATAATATCTGTCAGAAAAAAGGAATCAATTATTCTTTAGCTTATGGAAGTTTATTAGGTGCAGTAAGGCACAAAGGGTTTATTCCTTGGGATGACGATGTTGACATTGCATTAAAGAGAGATGAGTATGATAGTTTATACCAAGCAATATTAGAAGATAATAATAGTGTTTATAAAGTTGTTTCATGGGAAAATGATTCTAGATATCCTTATCCGTTTTATAGAGTATATGATAGTAGAACTGTCTATGAGAACAATTATATACAAAATGATATAGAATTAGGGATCTGTGTGGACGTATTTCCTTTTGATAACTACAAAGATATAAACAAAGAAGTTACTAAATTAGATATGTATCGCCGACTTTCTGTATATACCTTGTATGGTATAAGAAACAAAGAAGCGGGTATTAAAAATATTATTCGCTATGTATTATTAGTAGTGTTTAGATTAACTAGTGTAAAAAGTTGGAACAGAAAACTTAACGCTTATTCTACAATTGATAGTAAAAGTGAATTTATCGATTACCTGATGGAATCTAAAAAATACAGTACAAAGATAGATGCTAAGGCTTTAGATGAAGTAGTCAAATGTAAATTTGAAGATAGAATGTATAATATTCCAAAAGAATATGATCATATTCTTACTACAATTTACGGTGATGATTATATGGAAATACCACCAGTAGAAAAAAGAATACAACATGATGATTTTGTAGCGTATATAAAAAAGGAGAAATAATATGTTGCAATGGCTCAAGAGAAGTTTAGCCAGTTTTTTAGGTGATAAAAAAGATGTGGTTAAAAATCTCCCTTTAATAAAAAAATTAAATGAGAAAGCTAATATTGAATTAGATTCTAAAAGAAGTAATTTGTTAAAAGAAAACTTTGAGAAAATTCTGAATGTAGTTTATAGTTCTGATTTGAAGGATTATAATATTTGGTTAGACTTTGGAACATTATTAGGTTACTACCGAGAAAATGATTTTATAAGCCATGATTTGGATATGGATTTTGGAGTTCAAGTTTCAAGTTTTGAAGAATTTGAAGTAATAGAAAAATATCTTATTAATAATGGTTTTAACAGAACAAAAGAATTCTATTTTAATAAAAATTTAGTTGAATTATCTTATAGTTATAAAGGTCTTAATGTAGATTTTATTATCTATAATAAGGAAAATGATAGAGTATCTTCTGATACAATATTCTTCATGACAAATGCATTAGGAAATCCTACCCGTTATGAGGTGTATCACTATGAAATTCCATTTTCAGGTTTAAAAGAATGTGATTTCAAAGGTATGAAAGTAAAGGTTCCTGAAAATACACAGGAGTATCTAAGAACTTTATATGGAGAAGATTTTGAAACACCAAATACTAATTATAATTGGAAAGAAAATCCAATTTATAAGCAGGGAGATGCAGAGTTAGCTGAGGTTATTTTACATAAAGGAAAGTAAGTTAGAGGATAATATTATGGGAAATAGAATAGCGCTATGGGATAATCTGAAGTTCTTCCTTGTAACATGTGTTGTGATAGGGCATTTTGCAGATCAATTTACAGATGTATCAAAGATTTATG
Source organism: uncultured Gemella sp. (assembly GCA_963525505.1). GTDB lineage: Bacteria > Bacillota > Bacilli > Staphylococcales > Gemellaceae > Gemella. Next base: position 9,846 of record CAURKK010000028.1, on the reverse strand, counting down.
ACAGTATATTTTTATTTATTTATTCGTTTCATATTCCGCTGTTTATTTTTATAGCTGGATTGATGTTCAAGAATAAGAATATTACTGCTAAAGCTATATTTTTTATAAGTATTGGCTTTGCGTATAAAATAGTTTCAGCAATAGTGGAAAGATTACTAGGTACGGTGAAAGTTGAATTTTTCCTGTTATGGGATGGTGGGCTTTCATGGTTTATGTTTGCCTTGGCGGCATATATGGTAATTTTAAAAATAATTGAGAAACAGAACAAGGAATATATTTTAGTGTTTTCGATTGTATTGGCTTGTTTTGTAGGATATGATCCAGGAATAGGAGATTTCTTATACTTATCAAGGATAATAATATTTTTCCCATTCTTTTTGAGTGGAGTGTTATTACAAAATTTTGATATAGTAAGTTTTAAAGATAAAAATTTTAAATATAAATTCTTAGCAGGACTTATAGTTTTAGTTTGGTTAGGATTATGTATTTATGAAGTTGATAGAATATACGGGCTAAGATATCTGTTTACAGGGAGAAATCCATTTTTCCCAAAGATAATGAGTTACGCTCCATTAGTGAGACTAGCGAGCTATATCATATCTTTTAGTATAGGTTTCTCTCTTATTATGCTTATGCCTAATAAAAGACTGGGCTTGATCACAGGTATGGGAAAAAATTCTATAAATGTGTATTTTTGGCATATGCACATATATTATACGTTGAATAAGCTATTTGGAATTTCTAATATATTCCATTATGGTGTGAAGGGTAAAATAGCTTTTCTTGTAATTGCGGTTATTTTAAGTATAATATTATCCCAAAATATATTTAATTTCCCGATAAAACAAATAAGAAATCAAGTATTTTTAAGTAAAAAAGCATCGTGATTTTAAGAATCACGATGCTTTTTGTTTCTAATGCTATACCCTAAATAACCAATTATCAATAATGTAATTATGAATAATGGATAATTTCTAAAATCAGAAATACTTACCCTTCCTTCGCTATTTACATGAAGGAAACCAATCCATTTATTTTTACTTAAAGTTCCATCAGCTTCAAAATGATAGAAGTTTTCCCATTCATTTTTTGCTGCTCTTCCATCTTTTTTGAAATAATATTTAGAAGTTGAATCAATTTCTTTCCAAGAATCTGTTAACATTCCGTTATTTTTATTTATATAGTAGATGTTACTATTATCTTTAACTATTCCTGTTTTTAAAGAGCCATCATTGTTAAAGTAGAACCACTTGTTATCAAGATATTTCCAACCTACCGCAACAGTACCTGAATTAAAGAAATAGTACCAATTATCGTTGTGCTGTGTCCAACCATCTTCAGGGGCTTCATTTTTCCAATTTTTAAATTTTAATATATTATTTTCATTATAAAACCCATAGTGAGGATAATCATTAGAAATATCTTTTACATCTCCATTATTAAACTCTAAAGAAATTGCTGCTCTATCTAATTGACCAGCATTTATAATACTGATATTTTTTTGTTTTAGATATTCAGCATATTTTTCTTCTACAGGTCTAATACCTGTTTTAATAATTTTTTTAGGATTAAGTTTATCCACAAATTCTTTTGTATTTGATTTTGTTGTTTCTACATGATGATTAAATTTCATAACATCTACTTGGCCGATTAATGGTCCATATTTTTCTTCAAGGTGTCTTTCAGTATTTTCTAAATCTCCACCTAAGAAAATCTTAGTATTATTTATGTTTACTATTGCCAAGATAGAATTCAAATTGTCATCATATACTTTTTTTAACGAACCGTCACTTTCGTATTCATTTTCATAATTTAACAAATCGATTTTAATATCTCCAAGAGTTAAATGTGAATCTTTTTCTGAGATATCTTGAATAATTTCAGTATTAGTTTCTTTTGCTGCCTTTAATGCTCTTTCGTATCCATATAAATTATCCTAAAGTCTTGTTTTATCGGAAATTCTATCATCACTATATTTTTTAATATATAGTTTTTCTGTTGGGATAGATTTTAGTACGTCATGTGCCGAACCAACATGATCTGAATGTGCGTGGGTTATAATAATGAAATCAAACTTTTTAATTCCCAACTGTTTTATATGAGCGAATAACCTATCTTGTGTGATTTTCTTTTTATCTTTTGTTATTCCTTCTCTGTCAGGGTATCTAGGGTCTGAACCATCTGGATACGAGAAATCTTCTCCTGTATCAATCATAGCGTAATGTCCGTTGCTTTCAAGAATCATAGCATCTGACCATTCAGCTACGGTAATAATATGTAATTTATCATTAGTTTTAGCATATGATGTTGGCAGAGTGGTTATAAATAATAGTGTTGTTATAATTATTGTTTTTAAAAGTTTCATAAATACTCCTTTATTAACTCTTTTTAATTTTTCCTTTAACCATATTTATGGCATAGTTTATTGTTGAATCTTTTAGTATTATTAGAGCAACTAAATAATAAATTCCACAGATTGCTATAACTGTACAAACCATAAGTAACATGCTTAGTGTTATTTCATAAGAATGAACATGGAAAGCAAATTTAGAAATGAAGTAAATTGGTATAAATCCAAGTGATACTATAAGGTATTTATACAGTGAAGAAAATACTGATGATAAGTTAATCAACTTATGTTTTTTAATAAACTGTATTTCTAATAATACTACTAGTCCTTCAGCGAAAATTGTTGTTCCAATATAATATTCAGGTTTGAAAATATTACAGAAATATAATGTAGAATTTAATATTACGTTCAATCCACCACCGATGAAGTAAAATGAAGTTAGTTTACTTTCGAAGTCATTGATGAATATAATTTGTTTTCCTAGTATCATCTCAATAGCCCAAATAATAGTTCTAATGGCGAAGATACTCGTCACTATTCCTGCTTCTAAGTATTTATCTGATGAATAAATAACAGTTGCATATGTTCCTAGAATCATTATCCCTATACTTGTAGGTATCATTAGGAAGAAGAATAGGGAAGATCCTTGCCTAATTAGATATTCATATGAGTCGTGGTCTTTTTTTCCTAAGTAATAACCTAATCTAGGAAGGCTGACATTTAATGCACCGCTAAGTACCCCTGCTATAAGCATCACTATACTCGATGCTATAGTGTAGTATGAGATATAGTTTTCATTCGGAGCTTTTGTAATAAACATCCTATCAAGCAATGTATAAAGCATATTAGCATTTGCTAATAATAGCATTGTAGTTAGTGCTTTTGTAGATGTGAATAGGTCTTTAATATCAATTTTAACAAATGAAACTTCTCTTTTTATCCATAAGAAACTTAGTAGATAGTTTAAGATTGTAGTAGCACTCATTATAATTGCATACGGTATAATATCATCTTCTGTTTTTACAAATGCGAATATTGATACTAACATAGCTATTCTAATAAATAGTGTTTTATATAGAATAAATGTGTAGTTTTCGTATGCTTCATTCATCCATTCAATATTTAAAAATTGAAATAGTGCTTGAATTCCAAGTATATAATATAATATTTTTAGATTTTCAGTTTCATGTGTGCCTCCGCTAATAAATATGAAATATAAAGCTGTTATAGTTATCGAAGTAATTACCGATATATAGAATAATTTTGAAAATACGTAGTTAATTTTGTTTTTATCGTCTTTGACTTTACTTATCGATCTAATACCATAGTTATATATACCGAAGGCTGCAAGAGGTATTACAAAACTAGCCCAGGTATTTGCTGTGTTGAAATAGCTATAGTTCGATTTGCTAAGTATTCTAGTTAAGTAAGGATTAGTGATTAATGGAAATACTATGTTTAGTACATTAACCATTAAGCTTGCTAATGCATTAACTTTTATGTTTTTCATAAAAAGAAATCCTTTCTAAAATTCTATTTAACATTATAACACATTTTCAATTTATTGGCTTATAATAATCAGATTAGATAGAAGATTTTTGATGTTTATAGTTTTTCTATGATATAATAAAATAGATAGAATATTGAAAAATAGATTTTAAAGGAGAAGAAAATGATATACGCAGGAATATTAGCTGGTGGAACAGGAACTAGAATGGGAATAAGCAATATGCCAAAACAATTCCTAGAATTAGGTAAAAAACCAATACTTATTCACACAATTGAGAAGTTCTTATTAGAACCTGAAATTGAAAAAATTGTGGTCGGTGTTCATGAAGATTGGGTATCTCATGCTGAAGACTTAGTTGAACAATATGTTTCAGCGTTTGCTGATAGAATTATTATTACACCTGGTGGTGTTGATAGAAATACAACGATTGAAAATATCATAAACAGAATTAATAAATACAAACCGTTAACTGACGAAGATATTATCGTAACTCACGATTCAGTTCGTCCATTCATCACACTTAGAATTATTAAAGACAACATACGTCTAGCTAAAGAAAGTGATGCAGTAGACACAGTAGTAGAAGCAGTAGACACAATCGTAGAAAGCACTAACGGAGAATATATTTCAAACATTCCAAACAGAGCTCACTACTACCAAGGACAAACACCTCAAAGCTTCAAATGTTTAGATTTCTTAAATCTATATAACTCATTAGATGAAGAAGAAAAACAAATACTTACAGATGCATGTAAGATATTCGTTATAAAAGGGAAAAAAGTAGCACTAGCTAAGGGAGAATACTCTAATATTAAAATAACTACAGTAACTGACCTTAAGATAGCTAAGAGTATGCTAGAGGACGAGTAATATGATAAATCAAATATATCAATTAATTAAACCGAAATTTATTAATGTAAAATACAACGAAGAGAACATAAATGATGGTGACAAAATCATCATCCGTCCAAACTATATGGCACTTTGTCACGCAGACCAAAGATACTACCAGGGGAAAAGAGATCCTAAGGTACTAGCTAAAAAACTACCTATGGCACTTATTCATGAATGTGCAGGGATAGTAATCGCAGATCCTACAGGAACGTATAAAGTTGGCCAAAAGGTAGTAATGATACCTAACCAACCACCAAGACAAAGTGACGAAGAATTCTATGAAAACTACATGCTAGAAACACACTTTCTATCAAGTGGATTTGATGGATTCATGAGAGAGTTCGTAGCTTTACCTAAAGATAGAGTGGTAGCCTATGATGGTGTTGAAGATTCTGTTGCGGCTATTACAGAATTCATAAGCGTAGGTATGCACGCTATGGATAGATTCTTGAAAAACTCACATAGTAAAAAAGAAAGAATAGCGATAATCGGTGATGGTAGTCTTGCTTATGTTATGGCGAATATAATAAACTACACTCTACCAGAGTGTGAGCTAATCGTAATAGGTCGTCACTGGGAGAAGTTAGAACTGTTCAGTTTCGCAAAAGAAAGATATATTACAGATGATATTCCTAAAGACTTAACTTTCGATCACGGTGTGGAATGTTGTGGTGGAGATGGTAGTGGATATGCAATAAATGACTTAATCCAATACATCAAACCACAAGGAAGTCTAGTTCTTATGGGAGTTAGTGAATACAAGGTAAATATCAATACACGTGACATACTAGAAAAAGGACTAACGCTAATAGGTTCATCACGTTCAGGTAGAATCGACTTTGAGAAAGCTATCGAGATGCTTAGTAACAAGAAATTCGAAAGAAGACTCAAGAATATTATTGAACTTGAGCACCCTGTGAGAAATATTAAGGACATTCATAGAGTGTTTGCGACAGATTTGAATACAGCGTTTAAGACGGTCTTTAAGTGGGAGATATAGAAAAGACTATTTCTGTTATCAATTAACTAAAGTAATAGAATAAAATTAATTAGGTGATTCATGAAAACTATTAAGAAAGATTTCTGAGTCACCTTTACAATGTTGTAATGATAAAATAATTAATATTATTTCTATGGATTATTAAATATTGTGTTACAATGATAAGTGCTGAAGAATTGAAAGAATATTTGTATGAAGTTCCAGAGAATATAGAGTTTAATTCAAATGATGTTTTTAAGATGTTAAAAAGGAGAACATAGTGGATATTTTTATATTATTATTAATGTCATTATTTGTTTATTTTATACCAAAAACAAATGTGGATTATTTAAGTAATAAGTCGACTAAATCACTAAAAGGTCTTTTAGCTTTATTTATTATTTTTCATCATGTCTCTCAGAAAATTACTACTGGTGAAAATTTTTCGAATTTTGAATATATGGGGCGATATATCGTTGCATTGTTTTTCTTTCTGTCTGGTTATGGACTGTATTTTCAGTATAGCAACGACGCAACATATATGGAGAATTTCTTAAGAAAAAGATTGACTAGAATATTTATACCGTTTTTTGTTTTTATAGTCATTTATGTGATTTATAGAGCGTCATTAGGTGAAGTTGTTAATGTAGATTTTTTCTTATCTTTTTGGAGAGACCACAGCAATATTATTTATAATGGCTGGTTTATTAACAGTATAATAGTTTTATATGTTATTTTCTATGTTTCTTTCAAAAAGAAAGATTCCAAAATAGCTATTTTTAAGCTAGTATTTTTCACATTAGTTTATATTTTTTGGAAGGCATATCAGAATCATGGAGATTGGGAATATGTTAGTATAATGGCATTTTTCTTAGGTGTATTTTGGATGAAAGATAGGAGTCTTATAGATAAATTTATTGAGAAAAATTATTTTGTCTTACTCGTTTCATTTAGTATACTGATGTACGTATTTCGCCATTATGAAGTTATTATGAAAAATATTGGGATTACAAATAAATATGTTTATTACGGAATAGTCGGAAATCTATGTACGATGATTTTTGTAGTTTATTTTTTATTATTAACAAATAAACTTAATTTCTCGAATAAATATCTGGATTTTTTAGGAAATATATCATTTGAAATATATATGATTCATGGTTTGGTTATGCATTATCTTGGTAAGTTTTTTGTTTCATCAGCAGTTAATGATGTAATCTATACTATTGTTGTATTATTAGTTAGCATTGTTTTTGCATATTGTATAAAAAAATTAATAATTATTTTTGAAAAGAAATTAATGAAAACTGTTTAACGTATTTTAAAAATTGGACTAGGTAGTTATTCCTAATTTTATTGTAATGAAAAATTATAATAAAAAGACTGTTGGTTATCACATTTTGTGATATAATGATAAGTAATATTGTAATGTAGAAAAGAGGATTTACATTGAAACAATTAATTAAGAGTAAAATAGAAAAATTACTTTCTGAATCAGAGGAAGTAATAAAAGTAGAAAAACTAGGTGGGATGACCAATAATAACTATCTAGTTGAGACTACGGACAACAAGTATATAGTTAAGTTCTTTGGTAAAGGAACGGATAAGTTAATCAACAGGATTGCAGAAAAAAATAATCTAGCGAATCTTGCGGATTTAGAACTAGATGTTAAAAATTATGTTTTTGATATTGAATCTGGAATCAAAGTAAATGAATATATTGAAAATGCGACTACTTTTGATGCGCATTATTTAAAATCAAAAAAAGAGGATGTTGCTAATATTCTTAAAAAGGTACACAGTTCAGGAAAAGTTCTTGAAGGTGAATTTAAAATTTTTGAGGAGATTAGAAAATATGAGGACTTGATAGAAGGTAATATTAATTATCCTTATTATGACAAGATAAGGGAGAAGATATTTTCTTTAGAATCACACTTAAATGAGATTGGTGTAGATAAAAAATCATGTCATATCGATCTTGTTCCTGAGAATTTTATCGAAGATGAAAATGGTCGAGTGTATCTTATCGATTGGGAGTATTCTTCAATGAATGATCCAATGTGGGATTTAGCTGCATTATTTTTAGAGTCTAATTTTAGAAAAGCAGAAGAAGGAGAGTTTTTCAAATATTATTTTAGTGAAAATACTCCTGTTAGCGTAGCTAAGATTATGATTTATAAAATACTTCAAGATTTCTTATGGAGTCTATGGACGATTTATAAAGAAGAACAAGGTGCAGACTTTGGATCTTATGGAAAAGATAGATATTTAAGAGCATTAAAAAATTTGAAAGAGTATGTAGAAAGTTATGAAAAATAAAATAGGTGTATCAGCAGGTTTATTATCAGGATTATTTTGGGGATTAGGTCTTGCGATAAGTGCGTATATATTCTCATTATATAATGTTTCGCCGTTTGCAGTCGCGGTAATCCATGATTTTATTAGTATTTTTATACTTTTGGCTATAATATTAGTTAAGTATAAACGAATTGATTTTAAAATTTTTACGAATATAAAAAGCATTAGTGTCATAATAGGTGCATTACTTGCTGGACCGATTGGTATGCAGTGTAACTTATATGCGGTGAAGTATATAGGAAGTGGTCTTACATCATCGATAACAGCTATCTATCCAGCTGTATCAGTAATACTAGCTGTGATATTTTTAAAAAATAAAGTTTCATCAAAAACTATTATTGGTATAGCGCTAATTATTGTTGGTATTTTCATCCAAAGTTATAAGAGCGAACAGGTTGAATCATTTTATCTTGGATTTATGTTTGCGCTAATCTGTGCTGTTGCATGGGGTAGTGAGAGTGTATTAAGTTCATATGCGATGAAAAATAATTTAAATGAGCTTGAGACGTTATTAATTCGTCAGGTGACATCATTTTTAGCGTATTTAGTAATAATTTTATTTAATGGTTTAGGAATTGAAACTAGTCTTGATGTTAAATTTGGAGGACTTATTGTTTTCTTCGTTGTGAGTAATATGGTATCTTATATCTTATATTACATGGCTATTAATAGATTAGAACCAGCGAAAGCAACTGGGCTAAATGTTAGTTATGTTGTTTGGACAATAATATTTTCTATGATTTTTGTAGGATTAGTAGTAAATGTACAATTAGTAATTACATCTATTATTATTATATTAGGTGTTTATATTATTGTTAGAGAGGAGTAACAAAGAAGTAATGAAAGCAATTATATTAGCTGCAGGTTTAGGAACGCGTCTTAGACCTATGACGGATAATACTCCAAAGGCTTTGATAAAAGTTAAAGATAAGCCTCTTGTCGAGTATCAAATAGAATTTTTAAAAGAAAAAGGAATAGATGAAATAATCGTTGTTGTTGGATATCTACACGAACAATTCGATTATTTAAAAGAAAAGTATAATGTACAACTAGTATTTAATGATAAATATGCTGAGTACAATAATTTCTACTCATTATATTTAGTCAAAGAGCAATTGGCTGATAGTTATGTTATCGATGCGGATAATTATTTATTCAAAAATATGTTTAGAGCTGATATTACACGATCAACGTACTTTAGTGTATATCGTGAAGATTGTGAGAATGAGTGGTTTTTAATCTATGGGGATGACTACAAGGTTCAAGATATTATCGTAGATAGCAAAGCTGGAAGAATACTTAGTGGTGTGTCTTTCTGGGATAAGAAAACAGCAGAAAAAATCGTGACTTTTATAGACAAAGCTTACGAAAGCAATGCGTTTATGAATTTATACTGGGATAATATGGTTAAGGATAACATTGAAAAATTAGATGTATATGTGGAAGAATTAGAACCTAACAGTATATATGAAATTGATAGCGTTAAAGACTATAAAAAATTAGAAGAAATATTAAAAGAAGAATGTGAGAAATAATCTCCATTCTTTTTTCTTTTTTTGGAAGGTATTAAGTAATAATATTTCTTGCTTTTTTGTAATATAGATGTAATAAAAAATAACCTATTTGTAACTATAAATATCAATGAAATATGATATAATTATCAGTGCATAAATACGAGTAAAGAGGACTTTAAAAAATGGAAAAAAATAGATTGAAATTAGGATTAGGAGTATTAACTGTATTAGCTACACCAAT
>CAURKK010000027.1:0-14853 GCA_963525505.1 uncultured Gemella sp. | reverse complement strand
GCATATCTTTTTTTATATTGAAACATTTTCTAATAAATCATTCCATTATTTTTAGTGACAGATTTGTCATATTTTCTGATATACAATGGTAAATATAAGTAAAAGTGACAATATTTACAGTATATGAATATTATAAAGAATGAGTGCTATAATAATAAATGTCTATAAGAGTCCGTACTATTATTTACTAAAAATCAGGTTAGAGATTCTATTAACACTTTTGGTTGTTTTTCGTTAATAGAAGTATTCTAGGGAGAGCATTATTTAGAAAATAATAACCTTATAAGAAAAGAAAGATGAAGTTTATAAAATATGATTTTGTTGGAACATGTAGAAATATAAATTTAAAGAAGTTGTTAGGTTTAATTCTAAATAAACAAAGTCAGAGATACATATTATGTACCAAATATAATTAAGTAAAAAATATGATGAGAGAAAAGTATTAATTTAAAGTTTATGTATAAGTTTAATAAACGGAGAATAATATAGGCGTAAAAAGAGTAACTGTGTTGTGTTGTGTTGACAGTTACTCTTTTTTATTTATTGAAAATGTGGCAAAATCGTGAACAAATCATCTGTAAAATAATAAAAAAAGTATAATAAAGTAACTATTATTATATTTAATTTTTAATTTATGTTATAATATAGAAGAATATATATAAGGAGACGGACATCATAATGGACATAAAAAGAATACATGGAAAAGTCTTCAAACAAATAAGAGAAGGTCGTGGCGTTAAATTAAAAGATGCTGCGGGAGATGCAATTTCTGTAAGAACATTGATTAGATTTGAAGCAGATGAAACTAGTGTATCTTTAGAGATATTTGAGCAACTTTTGAGAAATATTGGAGTAAGTTATCATGATTATTTTTCTGAATATATACCACTTGTAGGTTTTGATATATCTGAATTTTTAAGAGAAGTGAGGAATTTAGATTCGTCAGGAAGTACCACAGCTATTAGATCTTTGGCTGTAAAAAGCTTACAAAAAGATAAAATAAGTATGAATGAAAGACTATATATTGATCAGATTATTAGTATATCTGGTGATCTTGAGGGACCTAAGATAATTAAAGAAAATAGGGAAATTGTTTTAAATCATCTAAGAAGTTTAGATAGTCATAATTCTAATGAAATGCTAACATTAACATTTATGTTAAGAACTTCTACAGCACAAGAATTTTCAGATGATTTTATTCGTCGCGTAATAGAGGAAAACATGAAACCTGTTACTTCAGATAGTATTTTTTCTGTTGACAGATCGGAAAGATCTCTGATATTAGTACATGGTGCTGTAGCTTTATTATCAAGAAGAGGATTTGTTGAAGAGGCTGAAGAAAGGTGTATAGAAGCTATAAATTTACTCAAGACGCATTATACTAATGTTACTCATTTTCAGTATCATATAAATGCTTTTAACTACATATTAGCTCAAATTCAACTTAAACTTAATAAACCTGAAGGAGTAGAACTTGCTAATAAATGTATACATTATTTAGATGCACAAATTGCTTTAAACAATCTTCTTGCTGATAATTTAACTAGGGATAGACTAGTTAAATGGTTTTATGAGAGAAATAAAACGGGAATTGATTTTGAATTTTAAAAAATTTTCTATCATTGAAAAAGTAAATTAATAGTGTGATTATCCAAGACACAAGAATTAAATACATCTTATGTTTTGGATTTTTTATTAGTATTATTAATTAAAACGTTTTATAATTTATTTAAATAATATAAATTATATTTTAAGTAAAAACGTTATCATATAATTATGAAATGATAATAGTTATTAATACTATCTATTAATACTATTTACAAAAATTAGATAAAAAGAGGTGTAAAGAATGTCGATTCTAAAAAAGGCATGGTTATATATAACCAGAAAAAGTTTTAAATCATTAGTTATTTTTTTAATATTAGCTACAATGTCATCATTAATTTTAAGTACTATATCAATTAAAAAATCAACTGATGCAATATCTAAAGAGACTTTTCAAAATATTACAAGTAGTTTTTCTATGGAAATTAATAGAAAAACAAATCCTGGTACAGCAAGGGGAGCAGGGAATCTAATAGGAGAAGATATTGAAAAAGTTAAGAATCTTCCAGGTGTTAAAAAATATATAAAGAGAATGAATGTAAGTGCGGATCTAATTGATTTAGAGCCTTTAAAACTTGCAAATCATCAGCAAGAAGAGAAAAACAACAAGCAAAGACAACTTTTCTCTAAAACGGTTATTGTAACTGGAACTAATGATTCTTCATTAGATGATAGATTCTCTGCAGAGACGTTAAAGTTACAAGAGGGACGTCATCTAACTGATAATGATAAAAATTCTGTTTTAATTCATGAAGGTTTCGCTAAGAAAAATAAAGTTAAAGTTGGGGATAAGATCAAATTAAAAGGTAATCCAAATGATGCAGATAATGAGAAAAAATCTGATAAAGAGGTTGAAGTTACTGTAGTTGGTATTTTTGGAGGTCAGAACAAAGGTGCTACGTCAAGTCATATGGAACTTTATGATAATATTTTTATAGCTGATACTCAAACAACAAAGACTTTATACAACTATGAAAATGGTAAAGAAATTTATCAAGATGCGATATTCCTTGTCGATGGAAAAGATAAAGTTGATAGTATTATAAGTGATGCTAAAAAGCTTCCTATTAATTGGAAACAGTATATGTTAGTTAAAAGTAATCAGAACTTCCCAGCTCTTCAACAATCATTAGATACAATTTATAGTCTAACTAATGGTGTATTCATAAGTACAATAGTCTTTAGTATAGTGATTCTGTCGCTAATATTATTCTTATGGATAAATAGTAGAAGAAAAGAAATCGGTGTAAGTTTAGCGATTGGTATGACTAAAGTGAGTATCATAGGACAATTTATTCTTGAGGTTTTATTAATTAGTATTCCAAGCTTTATCGCTTCATATTTTGTAGGAAGTGCAATTAGTCAAAATATCGGAAATCAGATACTGCAGCAATCTATTAAATCTGTAAGTAAAACTATTTCAAATCAAGCTAATGGAGTTAATCTAGGGGCTAATGCTGAAGTAGAGGGCGCAAATAAAATCATTACTGCCTTAGATGTCAGTGTTAGTATGGATAATATGCTAACAGTAGTACTTGTTGGTGTTGCAATAATTGTCATTGCTGTAGGAATTGCGTCTAGCAGATTAGCCTATAGAAAACCTAAAGATTTATTATCTGATATTAATTAGTGTAAGGAGAAATCGATGAGTATTTTTAATAGGGCATATCTTTATATTATTAGAAAAAAAGTTAGAAGTAGTATTTTGTTTTTAATAGTGACACTAATATCATTTTTCTTATTAAGTGGTAGTGTTTTGAATACTACAGTAAATAATATTTCTAAAAATTTATATAAAGATGTTAACTTTGGATTTAATATTGAAAGTGCTGATAAATCCAATAAAGAAATAGAAAAGGATACTTTGATTAAAATTGAAAAATTAAAAGAAATAACTACGAAAAATTATATTTTTTCTAAACCAGTTGTTGTTGAAGGAAAAAAGGTAGTTCAAGAGAATCAAAATATCACTTTAAATGATGAAATAAAAAATAAAAGTAATTTAGTGATGATGAATGGTATTACCGCTTCTAAAAGTAATATTGATTTTAAGAGTGAAGTTTTAAAATTGGAAAAGGGAAGACATATCGAAGAAAATGATAATAATAAAATCATGATTCACGAAAAATTTGCAGAATTAAATAATGTTAATTTGGGTGATAAAATTAAATTGTCACAAGAAGGTAAAACATTAGAGTTAGAAATTGTTGGAATCTACTCTGGTGAAAAGACTAATACCTTTAATGGCTTAAGCTCAGATTTTATTGAAAATACAGTTTATACCGATTATAAATCAAGTCAAGAACTATCAAATTTAATGGCTAATAATAAAGTAACTTCAGTAGAATACGGAGTTGAAGATCCGACTAAGTTAGACGATGTAATTAAAGCTGTTGAGAATTTAGGAATAAATAACTTAATGGTCTCTAAATCAAATAAAAATTATGAGCTAGTTACATCATCAGTAGAGAGTATAACAAAAATAACTAATATGATAAGAATAGGTAGTGTTGTAGTTGGAGTAGTTATACTATCATTAATATTAATGTTTTGGGTTCGTGAAAGAACCTACGAAATTGGTATTTTACTGTCATTAGGAACTAGTAAGGTAAATCTGGTGTTACAATTTATAGTTGAGGTATTATTGGTAACAATAGTTGGTCTAATGATTGCAATAGGTATAGAGATAGCGACTATCAAGTATTTAGCGAGCAATGTGGGAAGTATATTTTCTGAGGAACTACCAAAATCAATAGCTGATGAATTGATGAAGATGTCTGTTAATGGAATAGATATTGTTAATCTAGTTATAGTAATGATAGCTATAGTAATTATTTCGGTAGTTGTGGCATTATTGCCAATCTTGAAGATGAAACCGAAGAAAATTTTAACGAATATTAATTAGTGAGGAATAAGAAATGTCGATTTTTAAATTGAAGAATGTAAGTTACTTATATGATAATAGTAAGTCAAAAGTTTTAAGTGGAATTACTTATAATTTTGAAGTAGGGAAGTTTTATGCGATAATAGGTAAGTCAGGAGCTGGGAAATCAACTTTACTATCGTTATTAGCGGGATTAGATAGTCCTTCAAGTGGAGAGATATTATTCAATAATACTAATATTGAAAAAATAGGATTTAGTGAACATAGACGTAAAGATATTTCTCTAGTATTTCAAAATTATAACTTAATTGATTATCTGACTCCACTAGAAAATCTGAAACTAGTTTCTAAAAATGCAAACAAGGATATTTTATTAAAACTTGGATTAGAAGAAGAACATGTTAATCGAAATGTTATGAAGCTTTCTGGAGGGCAGCAACAACGTGTAGCTATTGCAAGAGCATTAGTATCTGAAGCACCGATAATTCTAGCTGATGAACCTACAGGGAACTTAGACGAAAGTACTGCCGAAGAGATAATCGAAATCTTGAAAAAGGTAGCTGTAGAAAACAATAAATGTGTTATAGTTGTTACTCATAGTAATCAATTAGCGAGTGCAGCTGATGTAGTATTAGAGTTGAAAGATAAAAAGTTAAAAGTTAAATAAGTAAAAAGCGAGATTAGCTATAGAAATTGATTATTTTAAATCAAAATTCTTAAGTTGATCTCGCTTATTTTATTAATTATAAGTCATTTTTTAAACAAAATAGTTTATCAAGTTCATTTAGTGCTTCTTCAAAGCTATAAACAAGAGTTCCGTGTTTTAAAATACCACCTAGAACATAGTGGTTCATCGCATAACTTGGAATATCGTATTTATTTGCTGATTTTAATCGAATATCTGAATTTATAGCGATAATTTTTTTCTTAAGTGCAATTGCAATCCCTAACTCGACCATTACACCACTATCTTCGTTTGTAACATCAGCTAAGAAAATGTCACAGTTTTTAACAGCTTCTGTGTCACCATTAAAAATATCTTGGGGTGTAGGTAGAGTTTGTTTGTCTTCATTAAAAGGCTGTTCTATTGGATTAAAAACTGATAATCTTTCTCCAAATTTTTCTTTTAATAATTTTCCTTCTTTTAAACGTTGAGCTACTTCAGCTTCGTTAAATAATGCTCCAGCTAAATAAAGTTTCATAGAATAGTCCTCCTTTGTCTCTAATGAAATTATAATATATAAGTAGATAGTTTTACAACTAAAGTATAAAGAAATTGATAGTGATTATATGTCCTACTAGTTATTTTAGCTGAATTCTATTATAATAATTAATGAAGTAAAGAATATATATGTGAGGAATTTATTGATGAAAAGTATAGTACTTTGTGAAAAGCCTTCGGTTGCTCGTGATATTGCGAGGAATCTTGGTGCAAAAAATAATAAAAATGGTTGTCTTGAAGGGGATAAGTATGTAGTTACTTGGGCATTAGGTCATTTAATTACCCTTCAAACTCCTGATAAATATAAGGAATTTAACAACGTAAGTTTAGAGAATTTACCGATGATTCCAAAGTTTATGAAGACGGAAATAATTAAGAAAACTTTTAAACAGTATAAAGTTGTAGAAAATGCTTTGAACAGGAAAGATGTTAATGAAGTTATCATTGCGACTGATGCAGGGCGTGAAGGAGAATTAGTTGCTCGTTATATTATCGAAAAGGCGAAATGCAATAAAAATGTAAAAAGACTATGGATTTCTTCTGTAACAGATAAGGCAATTAAAGATGGATTTAGAAATTTAAAGGACGGAAAAGAATACCTAGGATTATATCATTCAGGTATAGCTCGTGCTAATGCAGACTGGCTAGTTGGAATAAATGCTTCAAGGGCATTAACATTAAAGTACAATGCCTCACTTAACTGCGGTCGTGTTCAGACTCCGACATTGCAGATGGTTTTTGAGAGAGAAGAGAAGATTAAACAGTTTAAACCAAAAGACTATTATACTTTTGAAGCTCAAATAGATGGTGTGAAGTTTAGTTGTGGTAACAGTGAGTTTAATCTGGAAAAAGCGGAACAGTTTATTAAAAAGAATATTAATAAAGAAATTAAGTTTAATGAAATTCAGAAAAAAGCTAAAACTTCATCAGCAAAACCTTTATACAATTTAACTGATATTCAACAAACAGCTAGTGCGCTGTTCGGTATGTCACCGAAACAAACGTTAAATATTGTTCAAAGTCTGTATGAAAGACATAAGGTATTAACATATCCAAGAACGGACAGTAGATACTTAACTAGTGATATGAAGAACACTTTAAAAGATCGTATTCAAGCAATTGGCGGAGATTTTAAAGAAACTATAGCAAAATTACTTAAAGTAAAAGACTATAATACTAAGAAAATTATTAACAATGCAAAAGTTAGTGATCACCACGCTATTATTCCAACTGAGCAAAGGCCTAATTACATGTCGATGTCAGATATGGAAACTAAAATATATGATTTAGTAGCGAAGAGGTTTTTAGAGAATTTATTACCTGAGTATAAATACGAAGAAACTACATATTCGTTTAATATTGAAAATAAAGTATTTTCTGCCAAAGGATTAAAGTTAATTCAAGAGGGATATAAAGAATTAAGTAGAGAAGAATTACAGGACAAAACTATTAACCTTCAAAATAATAATCATAAACTGGAATCATTAGTTTATAATAAAAAACAAACAACACCACCTAGTTACTATACTGAAGGTACTCTAATTTATGCTATGGAGAATCCATTTGAGTTTGTAGATGATGAGAATGAAAGAAAAATTCTTAAAGAGACTAACGGTATTGGTACTGTGGCAACACGTGCAGATATATTAGAAAAATTATTTACGAATGATTACTTAGTTTTAGATAATGGTCGAATCAAAACTACTAATAAAGCGAAACAACTTCTAAATTTAGTACCTAAAAATCTTAAGAGTCCGTCTTTAACAGCGGTTTGGGAGAAACAATTAGATAATATAGCTAAAAATAAACTTTCAAAAGATAAGTTCTTGAATGATGTAAAAGACTATACTAAATCATGTATTGCAGAAATTAAAGATAGTGAAGACAGATTTAAGCATGATAACATTAGTGGTAAGAAATGTGAAGAGTGTGGTAGTTTCATGCTCGAAGTAGATAAAAAAGGTACAAAGATGCTAAAATGTTCTAGTCCATCATGTCGTAATCGTAAGGTTATTAGTAGATTAACAAATCTTCGTTGTGACAATTGTCATAAGAAAATGACATTATTCGGTAATGGAGAAAATGCTACTTATCGATGTCAATGTGGTAATTCTTTGAAACAAAAAGAAATAGATAAACGAATTAAATCTAGTAAAAAAGACAAAGCGAGTCGTGTAGATATGAAAAAATACATGAAACAAGAAAAATTAGAAAACAATGCTTTAGCAGGTTTAGCTGGATTGAAATTAAAATAAGGTGCTGACCCAATAGACCTAAACTTAAACAAAGTGTATATGAGAACTCATAGACGCAGTGGTTTATTGATATCTAAATTCGCTTTATAAAAGCTTTTTAGATATCTAATAAACTTTGCGGGGGTGACTCTACAAAATCGATTTCTCCGAAATCACGATTTTTGAGTCACTCCCAATGTAAAATTATTTGTAGTGTAATATATTTTTTAATTAAATTAGGTTGATTAATTATAGTTTATAAATTAACTTTTTTCACTTTAATCTAGTGTTTAAAACAAGTCTATGCTATAATATATATTGAAAAAATTTGTCTGAGAGGTAAATGATGAAATATGTATCAGTGGCTGTAGATGGGCCAGCAGGATCAGGAAAAAGCACAATAACAAAAATGGTAGCAAAATCATTAGGATTCAACTATGTTGATACTGGTGCAATGTATAGAGCTTTAACGTTTAATTTCTTATCTAATGGGTTAGACGAATTAGAAGAAGAAAAAATTAAAGAATTATTGAGTAAAACAGACTTCAAAGTTGAATATGTCGATGGAGTTCAATATGTTTATGTTAATGATGTGGAAGTAAGTGATAAAATTCGAACTGCAGAAGTATCGAAATTTACTTCATTATTCGCTAAATCTCCAGCGGTGAGAGATTTCTTAATTGATACACAAAGAAATTTAGCAAATACGAATAACATTATTATGGATGGTAGAGATATCGCATCTGTAGTACTGCCTAATGCTGATGTTAAAATTTTCTTAACTGCGTCAGTTGAAGAGAGAGCTAGAAGAAGAGTATTAGATTTCGAACGTCAAGGTATCGAAAATGTAGATTTTGAAAAAGTAAAAGAAGATATTAAAGCACGTGATTGGCAAGATGAAAATAGAGATATCGCACCACTAGTTAAAGTAGATTCGGCTACATTATTAGATACAACAAGCCTAACTATCGATGAGGTTGTTGAAAAGATGGCTGAACTAGTTAAAAGTGTAGAAAAATAGAAATTAGTAGGAGAGTACTATGTATAATTTTATTAGAAAGTTATTAGCACTGTATTATAAAGTTTTTTATAAGGTTACTATTGTTAATAAAGAAAAAATTGAAAATGCTAAAGGTGTTGTAATTTCAGGTAATCATTTGAGTAATCATGATCCTTTACTATTCCCTGCATTTTTCGATAAGAAAATTCGCTTCATAGCAAAAGAAGAATTGTTTAAAATTATTTTTGTGAAACAGGCTTTAGAAGCTACTGGAGCAATACCAATTAAACGTGGAACGTTTGATAGAACTGCGATAAATAACAGTATTAAATTACTTAGAGAAGGAGAAGTTGTTGGGATTTTCCCTGAAGGAACTCGCTCGCATTCAAAAGATCTAGATTTAGGACAATCACATAATGGAGCTTCGTTTATAGCAACACGAGCAAAGACTAAAATAATACCATTTGCAATAATACCGAATAAAAATTTTAGAATTTTTTCTAGTATTAAAATTGTTGTTGGTGATGAAATAGATGCTGCTTCTTTAAAAGAAGAAGGTAAAACACATGATGAAATTACTACTATTTTAATGGAACGTATTTCAGAATTGATAGTAAAGGAGAAGTAAAGTGTACGAAAAAACGATAAAATTTAAACTCGAAAAGAAATTTTTCAATCAATCAGGCTATTTAGATAACAAGTATGTCTATGATTGGATGAATTTAGCAAAGAAATATTACTTAACCGGATTAGGAATTGATATTGATTCACTAATAAATTACAATCTATATTATGCTGATATTGATGTTAAGTATTCTATTAGATCTAATATTAGGTATAATAGTCAAGATATCTTTATAAAAACATGGATTGAAAAGCATAGTGGTATTAAAACTATTTTTTCATATGAATTTTACGTTGATGGTGAAGCAGTTATAATTGGTACTAGCTCACATAACATTTTAGGAACTGATAGTGATCGTGCGATTCGTATTGATCGTAATTTACCTAAATGGGATCAAATTCTAAAAGATGTTGTAGGTAATGAATATAAAGAATAAGTTATATTAGAGAGTATCTCATAATATGAGTTTAATCATGTTATTGAGGTACTCTTATGTTATATTATGTTTATATAATCTAATAATCAATTTTATAGAAATGTATATGGAAATTGTATAACCACTTTTATTGATAAAATATCTATTTTGTTATATACTTTAAAGTGGTTTAAATTGCGTTTATTTTAGAATGAATAAGTTTAATTAATATTAAAAAGAAAGGTATATAGTATGATATATTTAGATAATTGTGCTACGACAAAACCGTACAAAGAAGTATTGGATACTTTTGTTGAGGTTAATAATTCTTATTTTGGTAATCCTGCAAGTATTAATAAATTTGGGAAAACTACAAATAAGCTTCTTTCAGCGGCAAGAGTTCAGGTGGCTGATATCTTAGGTGTAAAGGATGATAATATATTTTTTACTTCTTGTGCTACAGAAAGTAATAATATAGCTTTATTGGGAAGTGTTGAACACAAAAAAGATTTTGGTAACAGAATTATTGTTTCTAAAATAGAACATCCCTCAGTCTTAGAATCTTTTAGAGAACTTGAAAGACGTGGTTTTGTTTTGGATTATGTAAATGTTGATGAGAATGGTTTTATAGATTTAAATCATTTAGAATCATTATTAACAAAAGAAACGATCTTATTAAGTGTAATGCAAGTTAATAATATTTTTGGAGCAATCCAACCTATAGATAAGATTTCAGAAATACTTAAAGGTTTCCCTAAAGTTCATTTTCATGTTGATGGAGTTCAAGGTGTATTAAAAAGTGATATTGATTTGTCAAAAGTTGATAGCTATTCTATTTCTGCACATAAATTCCATGGTTTAAAAGGTATCGGAATATTATATTTGAAATCTAGGAGAACAGTTCATAACATTACTTTCGGTGGAGGGCAAGAAGATGGTATTCGTTCTGGAACGGTTAATGTAGCAGCGGCTGTTAGTTTGGCGAAAGCATTAAGGTTGTCAAAAGAAAAGGTTAATGAAGTTAAATTGATTCATCGTGAATATAAAAATCTTATATTAGATAAATTTTCTAAATACAAGCATATAGTTATTAATTCACCTTTCAGAGATGATTTTGTTGATTCAATAATTAATATAAGCTTACCAAAAATAAAAGGTGAAGCAATAGTTAATGCACTAAACGATAGAGGAGTTATGGTTTCAACTACGAGTGCTTGTTCTTCTAAAACGTTTCATTTGAATGAAGCTTTGTTCGCAAGAGGTTTATCAAAAGAAAATATTGAAGGAAGTGTCCGAGTTAGTTTTTCATATGAAACTACTAAAAAAGATGTTGAAACTTTTATTGAAGTATTCATTGATGAATATAATAAAAAATTTAAAGAGGTAATTGAAAGTGGAATTTAGTCATATAATTGTAAGATATGGTGAGCTTACATTGAAATCTGGGAATAGAAATGAATTTTTAAAAAAACTTACTAAAAATATTCGTTATAATTTAGAAGGTTTAACAGGTTTTCATGTTCAAACTAAAAGAGATAGAATGTATATTCATTTGGATCATAATGAAGATGTACATGAAATTATGAATAGATTAAAGAAAGTACCAGGTATTCATAATTTTTCACCTGTTTTAAGAGCAGGATTAGATGTAGAAGAAGCAAAAAAAGTTATTGATAAACTTTTAGAAACAAAGTTAGATAAAGAATATAAATTCAAAATTCAAACTAAACGTCCTAATAAGAATTTCCCACATAATACTAATGAATTGAATAATTTATTTGGTAGTCATGTACTTGTTAATTATAAAAATTTAAAGGTTAATGTTAAGCAACCGGATTTTATTATTAATGTTGAGGTAAGAAGTGAAGGGATATTCATATTTACAGACTTTATTAAAGGTGTAGGTGGGTTCCCGGTAAATACGTCTTCTAAGGCATTATTATTGTTGTCGGGTGGAATCGATTCACCAGTAGCAGCGCATACCTTACAAGTTAAGGGTGTAGAAGTGGAAATGATTCATTTCCAATCACCACCGTTTACTTCAGCAGAAGCTTTACAAAAGATTTTTGATTTAACAATTAAGTTGAGTGAAGTTGTAGGTAGAATCAAATTACATGTTGTTAACTTTACAAAGTTACAAACTGAAATTGTTAAACGTATACCTTCGAACTACACAATGACATCAACAAGAAGATTTATGCTTCGTATCGCAGAAGAAGTAGCAAAAAAAGAAGGTTGCTTAGCGATTGCAACAGGAGAGTCTCTTGGTCAAGTAGCATCTCAAACACTAGAGTCGATGAATTGTATTAATGAGGTTACAAATTTACCGGTATTACGCCCGTTATTAACTATGGATAAGGTTGATATAATCAAGATCGCACAAGAAATCGATACTTTAGAAATTTCTAATCTACCTTTTGAGGATTGTTGTACGATTTTTACACCTAAAGCACCAAAAACAAAACCTAAATTAGATAAAATTCAAGGTTATGAAGCACGTGATGATTATTCAGAACTTATAGCAGAAACATTAGATAGTGTTCAAACATATTTATTTGATAAAAATGGACGTGTAATAACTCAAGATATTAGAGAACAAGAAGTTAAAAAAGAAGAAACTGAAGATTTTTCAGGATTATTATAAAATAGAAAGTGAGATAATTAATGGATAAAAAAGTAATAGTAATTGGTGCTGGGTTAGCAGGAAGCGAAGCAGCGTGGCAACTTGCAAAACGAGGAGCTAAAGTAGACCTTTATGAGATGCGCCCAAAAAAAATGACTCCTGCGCATAAAACTGAAAACTTTGGAGAATTAGTATGTTCTAACTCATTAAGAGCAAATAATGTAACTAATGCTGTTGGACTTTTAAAAGAGGAAATGAGAATGTTAGATTCTATCATTATTAAATGTGCAGATGCTACGCAAGTTCCAGCAGGTGGAGCATTAGCAGTAGATAGAGATAAATTCTCTGAGATGATCACAGAAACAATTAAAAATCATCCTAATATTAATGTTATTGGTGAAGAGTTACCAACAATTCCTAAAGGAGGTGTTCCTGTAATTGTTGCGACAGGACCTCTTACATCAGATGCACTTAGTCAAGATATTAGAAATTATACAAAACAAGATGGTTTATATTTCTATGATGCGGCAGCACCAATTATCGAAAAAGATTCAATCGACATGGAAAAAGTTTATCTTAAATCAAGATATGATAAAGGTGAAGCTGCGTACTTAAATTGTCCAATGACAAAGGATGAATTCTTCAATTTTTATAATGAATTAATTAATGCAGAAGCAGCGCCTTTAAAAGATTTTGAAAAGGAAATCTATTTTGAAGGATGTATGCCTTTTGAAGAAATGGCAAAACGTGGTGAGAAAACATTATTATTCGGTCCTATGAAGCCAGTTGGATTAGAAGATCCAAAAACTGATAAACGTCCTTACGCAGTAGTACAATTACGACAAGATAATAGCGAGGGTACGTTATACAATATTGTTGGTTTCCAAACACACCTTAAATGGGGAGAACAAAAAAGAATTATTAATATGATTCCAGGTTTAGAAAATGCAAATATTGTTCGATATGGTGTTATGCATAGAAATACTTACTTAAATTCCCCACAATTATTAGAAAAAACTTATAAATTAAAAGATGAAAAAAATATATATTTTGCAGGTCAAATGACTGGAGTAGAAGGATATGTGGAGAGTGCTGCTTCTGGTATTGTTGCAGCATTAAATGCGCTGTATAATACAGAAGATAAAGAAATTGTTTTCCCAACAGAAACTATGATTGGAGCAATGGCAAATTATATTGTCGATAACACTAGTAAAAATTTCCAACCAATGAACGCGAATTTCGGGATTATTAAACCACTTCCTGAAAGAATAAAAGATAAAAAGGAAAAATACGAGAGATATGCTAAAAGATCATTAGAAATGTTAGAAAATTTCAAAATTGATTAAATTAATTTTTAAAAAGTCTTACAATTTGTTAAAATAAATGGTATAATAATCAGGGAAGTATTTTGTAAGGAGAAAATTAATGGCAAGTTTATTACAAAAAACAAGAAAAATAAGCACAATTTTACAAGAAGGACGCCATGATAATGTCGATTTTGAAGCAATGGCAATGCGCCTTAGTCCTATTTTAGATTCAGTAGTTTATATACTTGATACTGAGGGGAATATACTTGGATATGATTCTATAGTTGATTATTCTAATGAGCGTATGGAACAAATTATTCAAGATAGAAAAGTACCAAAAGCATATTTAGATGCTACATTAAAGGTTTATGCTACGAAAGTTAATATTCCGTTCCAAGATCCACTATCAATTTTTCCAGATGAAGAACATGAACGTTTCGAAGGAAATAGCTATACAGTTATTTTACCAATTAGAGGCGGGGGAGAACGTTTGGGAACACTAGTTATTGGAAGAATGGATAGTGATTTTAAAGATGATGACTTGGTATTAGCAGAGTACGCATCTACAGTAGTTGGTATTGAAATATTACACGAAAAACAAGATAAAGAGAAAAACTTAGCTCGAGATAAAGATATGGTAAATATGGCTTTAAATTCACTGTCATTTTCGGAAAAAGAAGCTATAGAACATATTTTTAGAGAGTTAGATGGAACTGAGGGATTATTAATTGCGAGTAAGATTGCTGATAGAGTAGGAATTACTAGATCTGTAATCGTAAATGCTTTAAGAAAATTAGAAAGTGCAGGGATAATAGAATCTAAGTCTTTAGGTATGAAAGGGACTTATATTAAAGTACTAAAAGAATATTTCTTAGAACTTATGTTTTCTAATGAATTTTAATTAAAAAATTGCGCAAAAAATAAAGGCTGTAAATTTT
>CAURKK010000026.1:0-15482 GCA_963525505.1 uncultured Gemella sp. | reverse complement strand
TAAAATATTATAAAATATTATAAAATATAATAAAATATTATCTAGTATTAGGTATTCTGATTGCACTTAATGCTTGTGCATGTAATTTATTTCTAGTATTTTGTGGTAACTCCATTTTTTCCTCGATAACATCCCAATTAAGGCGTTCTATATATCTAAGAGTTAATAGCAGTTGTAATTTTGGATTCTTCACTTGATTAATAACCTCTAACACTTCCTTTTTAAGTTCTACAGCTTTAAGGCACGTGTCAATAATATCTTGTTTATATCGATCAGTTTTATCAATCAAAGCTTCCCAACTATCCTGATTACCGCCTTTAATCTGTTCTTTACGATAATCAATAGCTTTAACCCCTTGCTTACGTTGTTCTTCAGCTTTTAAGCTACGTTGTAAGCTATCAATCCTGTCTTCATACCACCAAATACGCTCTAAATATCTTCTTTTGTCATTTCCTACACGTTTAATTTTCATCATTTCTTTGTAAACTCCTTTAATAAAGTTGCTAAAACGTACATCGCCATAACTAATACTATCATTAGCACAACTGCACATATACTCCAAAATAACCCCGTTACAATTGACGGCAGCATTGCTATTCCTCCTTTGCACTCCAGTAAAAATAATCAATGTCATTAACGCTTATTAGTTCCGAATTTATCCAAATATACGTGAATGAATCTTCTGAATCTTTAATAGCTTGAAATAAAACTTCAATATTCACTATATTAGCTTCAACAGTTACAGTTTCACCGTTATTATACTTAATCGTTAAATCATATATCATATTTTCACCTCAATAAATAAGTAAGCTAGATATTCAACCCTCTCACCACCAACTTTATGAACACAGTTTTTTTTGTACCACGGCTCATCTATTCTACGTTCACGCTCACAAATTTTTATATCTTTAATATACTCATTTGTAGTTAAATTAGTTTCAATGTATTTATTGATTTCATAATCTAAACCATAACCATCTCTATCAGTTATTTCTACTACTTTATTTATCATCCTCAACCACTCCCAACTCATTTAATTCTTTAATCATTTCATCTCTAATTTCTTTTAGAATCGCTGTAAATTTTTGTTTATACTTTTCATTAAAAGATATAAAGTAATCGTCAATACTTATTCTTACACGATAAAAAGAATGTTCAAGTTGTCTTAATTTTAAATCAATTTCTCTAATTTCATTTAATAACCCATTAGCTTTTTCTAATTCTTTATAGTTCATTAAATTATACCTCCAACAATTCTTTATTCTCGTAAATATTACCAACTACACATGCTGATGTATTATTTGCTTCTAATGATAAATATATACAATCAATATGTTTTTCACTTTCAATTACAAAACCTTTAAAGGATTTGTATTTCACTTCAAAATGTTTTTCTAATATCTCAACAATATCTCCTAAATGTATTTCTACACCGTTTTTATCTTTTAACCCTGTATTTTCCATAAACTCAACTTCATCAAAATCACAGTAACGATAACTATATTCATCTTCATCGTAAACCACAACTACTTTAGTATCAAAGTTAATTGTTTCTACTTCTAACACTTTATTCAAATACTTAACATATACTTTAGGTTGTTTCATCTTATATCCTCCTAATCGTCCAATTCTCCGTTATATTCTGGAAACTCCATCCAATATATAACATCATTATCAGTATTTTCAAATCCTAATTCATCACCAATTTCTACCCACGTGTCAACGTATGTATCAATAAATTCCCCTGAAGACAAAGGATAAGTGATCAATACTTCTTCGTCAATATCAGGTAACGTTCCATCCCATATTTCATCATAATCTCCTTGATAAAATTCTTTTTCTTCTTCAGTCATTTTTCGCAAATATACTTTGTGCCATTTCATCTTAAAACTCCAACCTTTCTAACTCTTTTATAAAATATCTTAAAATTCCTATAAACTCTATTTTCTCTTGTTTGCTTTCAATTTGAATACAAAAGTTATTTTTATACTTAACATGGTTGAGTTGGTAAGCAATTTTGTAACCTTTATAATCAATAAAAATAACGTCCGTATCTTTTAATTTTGCTACTTTAATTTTCATTAACAATATATCTCCTTTAACTATTTTTATTAAAAACTAACCACCTTGTTTTACCTCTTTTATCGCCAAATAATGGCGTTCTGTTAATTATTTTTAAAATTTCATTAACATGAATTTGAGTGTCATTCCATTTGAATATTAAAGTTCCTTTATCACTCAAAACCCTATTACATTCATTAAAGCCTTTTAATATAATTTCTGGCCAATTCTTTTTATCTAACTTTCCATATTTTTTTACTAGCCAACTATTTTCACCTGCGTATATTAAATGTGGTGGATCAAATACGATTAAATCAAACTCATTATCTTTAAAAGGCAAATTTGTAAAATCAGCTAAGATATCTGGGTTAACATTAACAACATGGCCACTTGATAATTTTTCGTAAAACTTTCTGTTATCAACAAAAGTTACATCTTTATTATTTTTATCATACCAAAACATCCTACTTCCGCAGCATACATCTAATATTTTCATTTTCCCCTCCTAAATTTCAAAAGGTTGTCCACCTTTAATTTCTTGTAACTGTTTGAACATTTGCAATTCTCTTATGCGATCTTTTTGTTGTTCTATTAACCTTTGTTTTCTAATATTTTCATTTGCCAATTTTTCGATATTATCGCTAGCAATGTAAGTTCCAACCATTAATCCAACAGTAAACATTATTAGCAGCATACCTAACGTTATTAAAAACAACGGCAAATTAAACTCCTTTTTGAAACCTTTCATAAGTCTTCAATACCTCACTTTTTATAAATTCTTCTACATTTAAACTTAATTCACTTTCTAACGTTTCAATCAACATAGGTCTAGTGTAATACTTACCTAATTTAAAATCTGTCATGTTATCAAGGAATTTGCTTATAAAATCCATAACCCTCTTTTGTCCAAAATTATAATCATTTCTTAATGTGTACATTAATATCAAAATTGACTGGATAAACACATCCTGTCTTTCTTTTGCGATATAATTTGCCATCTTGTGACGTTCCATTTCACGTCTTATTCTTTGTTGCTTGTTCATCTTCTGCCTCCGTCAAAAATAGTAACCCCTGTCAACGTTGATTTTATAAGTTTTCATAACTTTTTCAAGGTTACTATATATTATATATATAAGTAATTTCTTTAATATTTATATATATATAATATATAACTACTACTATATAAAGATTTCACAAAATATAGTAAATATAGTAACCACCCTTTACAAAACTTATAACAGATACTGTTCAAGAGGGTTACTATATTTTAAAAAATACAGTAACCATAGTAACCTATATAGTAACCTATCTTTTTAAAAATACTTTTGTAACTACTCCGTCTACTTTTTTATTTTTAGTTGTTAAATTAAAATGATTATTAATTTTCCTACTAAAAGCGTTGTTAGGTATATTTTCGTAACCCTCTCGCATGCAGTATTCAACGTATTCATTATAAATAGTGCCAGATTTTTCACCTATGATTAAATCTACATTTAAACTTTCAAGGTATTCACTAACAGGGTCAATTTCTTTCTTGTATTCTTCAAACTCCTTATTAGTGTATTCACTTTCTGTGAATTTTCTATTCTTTAATACACGTTTTAAACCTGCAATACCTAAATTAATTAAGTACTCCATGCTTTCCTCCGTTATTAAATCATCAATTATAAACGGCTTATAGTCAGCACTACTGCTATCAAAGTAAGCTTTAAAAGGTACTATTACCAACCTACTTAATACTGCGGGTGCGTCATCTCCATCACCTAATTTAGGAATATTATTTGCACTATAGATTAATTTACAGTAAGGAGTAAATTCAAACTTATCACGCCCTTTTTGTTCAGCGTTGATTTTTTCACCAGATACAATTTTTTTAAATTGTTCAGTATCGTATATTTTTTTATTTGAAATATCATCACCAATATTAGCTAATTTATTAACCATCATTACCGTTGAAAATCTATCGTTTAAATGTTTAATATCTAATACTGAAGTATTTTTTGCTCCTAATAATTCTTTTAAAATATTAAGAAATGTACTTTTCCCGTTTTGCTTCTGTCCTGTTAGAATAAAAGCTTTCCTCAACTCATTACGTCGATAAAATGTGTAACCTATCATTTCTTCAATTAACATTCTAATTTCCTTGTTATTAATAGCTAAATTATTTAAAATTTCATCTGTTAAACTAGCGTAACTTGTAGGGTTGTAATTCCAGTTGATTTTGTTAGTGATAATAATATCGGGTGTAAAACTAATAAATTCATCAGTTTTAATATTATATAAGCCGTTTTTGAAAGCTATATAATTGTAATCCCTTAGTTGATATTCTTGTTCTACTAATAGTTCTAACATTGCCAGCGCTTCTCTACGTTGTCCAATTGTGAAGTTCGGCATGTATTTAGAGATAGTACGTTCTAGCTCTATATTTCCATATTCATAAATTCCGTCCTTATAAACGTGCAAATTACCGTTTATTCGCTTAATGTTATGATTACTAATCAAGAATTTACAGAACTTGTGATAGTTAAATTTTCCTTCTTTGTAAAATATTTCTTCTGAAAAAGCGTCATCTCTTAAGATCACATCAACTTCATTTTCTGATAAGGGTTCATCTAGTATAAATTCATTGATTAATCTTATTGTTTCCCTAACTTCTTCTTTCTCAAAATCATAACTTTGCAGCGTTAAGATATACTTGAATAGCGTGCTATTTCTTCCACTTCCCTCATGTAAATTTCCAAAATCGTAACTACTTTTAATAGGTCTTAAATATTTAGGTAATGAATCGTAAGTATCGCTATCCCACTCAACAAACCTTTCAGCACCATCTTTTTTAAGCACTTGATAAGAATTGTTTAAACCTACTTTAATATCAGCCTTAATTCCAATAGCTAAATTAACGTTAGTATAATTTTTTGTTACACCTTTATTTTTAAAAACAAAGTGCTTTCCTCTTGAAGTTTGATAAACTTTACAATTAAGTTGCTTTTCTTCAACAAGGTTCATTAGTTTTTCAGAATTTTCTTCATCGTCTACATCGATAAGGATTACATCGTCCCTAAGTACACCGCCATAAGATTTTAGTTTCTTTACTTCTTCAAGTGTTCGGAGTTCTTCACCATTTTTAAATTTATCAAGCGAACTTTTACCGTTCGTCTTAACGTAACCTCTATAAAGTGACTCCATACTTTTTAACCCTCCTAATCGCTTCTGAAATGTACCAATTTTCATCATAGTACTTAAATTGATTAGATACATCAAAAGAAAATACACCTTTAATAGGTCGCCCGTACCAGTTAGCAAAAACTCTATAATCTGGCTTTGCTAGTATTTGAAACTCACGTTCTTCTTTACAATTATTAATAGTTTTAGCTATTTTTTCACCTGAGGTCAAATAAGCATGCATAGAGCGTTTTATAATGCTTTCGGTGTAATTACCCTCCGAACACTCTTTAAGCTCCCCTACAGCCTTTATTTCGTCCCCTATAAGCAAATAATTGTTAACATCTTTCTGATATATTTTATCGTAACAAGTAAACGTCAAATTATATCTTGTTAAATCTTCGAACTTTTCGCAAATTCTATCTATCGTGTCGAAATCGTCATATTCAACAATAATTCCGTCAGTATTTGTTTGAATTAGTTTTATATGAGGTTCTAACATTTCAATTAACAAGGTAATTAATAGTTGTCCGTTAACACAAATAGTATTGTTTGCTCTAGGATTGTAAAGATCACTATATTTATTTTTAAAATTACCTATGATACTATTATCTGCTAGTTTGTAAGGTAGTCTTTCGGGTTTACCTTTAAGCTTTAAATTTTGCTCGTGTATATATTTAGCACGTGAGATTTTCTTAATATTGAAATAACCCAACCTGTTTAACATTGTAGGATAAAAGGCTTCAATATCGATTACTAGAACAGGTTTACTGCTGCAGTAAGATTTCCTTGCACCATGGCAACCCCCGTAACCGTAAGTATGTTCAACACCTGCTATCATAGTTTTATACTTTTGTGAATAGTTGTTATTATTTACGAAAAAGTTTCTAACGTGTGAGTATTTGAATAATATATCTAATTTCATAAAATCAAACTCATCCTTATAACAAGGTGTGCCACCTATTGCATAAGCTGTAATACTAGCAATGCTTGAGTTCATTAAATATTTAGGTAGTTTAAATTCATTAATCAACGCCATTTTACATTTGTAAGTATCGATATTTTCAAAGAACGTTTCTACCACTGCTTCAAGTTCTGTTTTAACATTGTAACTATTCATTTTATACTGTATTGAATACTTATCCTTGCAATCGTAAACTGTAACTACATTCTTTAAATGGTCCGCTTGGTCGTACGTTATCCAGATTTCCTTTTTATTTCTTTTGATAAACTTATCTAAATCATCATTGTTATCTATGATTAAATTTTTCTTTGTATTAAAATCAGCAATGTGAATATCGCTGTTTTTAATGTAATAAAATATCATTGTTTACCTCCGTGGAGGTCGAGGGCGGTTAACCCTCGAATACCTCTAAGATTTTATAAGTTTTAAAGCCTTTTTTGTTCTCACCATATTCAAGTGAATATTCTAGTGAATTTTCTTCAGCAAAATCTTTAATTTCATCAATTAAGTTTGCATACTGTGCAAATGATTCAAATGATACTTCAATTTCCCCATCAGATAACATTTCAAGTAACGGCTTAATAATCGCCAGTTTCTGTCCAGTATCCACTAGTTGGTATTGGAAAATTTTGTTGTTCTCATAATCTCCACTTAAAATTGTGTACCAAATTTTAACCATCGGTTTATCTTTCTTGCTCATTGTCAATTCAAGCTCAGATACTGCTACTTCATAAGTACCTGGGGGGACTTCGTCAAATTCTCCACCGTTTTCAATTGCTTTTTGAGTATCCTCTTTTAATCCTTCTAAATCTGCTTCTCTGTCATATTTGCTAAAATCGATTGCCATTGTTCTTATTCTCCTCTACGTCTTCTTCTAGTTTTAGTTTCTGTTTTTTCTAATTCTACTTCTTCAGTAAACGGGTTAACTACTTCATTTCCCTCATCATCTGTTACTACAAATAACTCTTCTTCT
This sequence comes from uncultured Gemella sp., assembly GCA_963525505.1. Taxonomy (GTDB): domain Bacteria; phylum Bacillota; class Bacilli; order Staphylococcales; family Gemellaceae; genus Gemella. The sequence goes on along the minus strand of CAURKK010000026.1, from coordinate 8,322 downwards.
GCTGGTTTAGTTTTTCGTCTTCGTTTTGGTTTCTCCTCCACTACTACCTCAGCTTCTACAGTATCTGGAATTGAAGTGTCTGGCGGTGTAGTTTCTTTAACTACTTCACTTTTAACTACCTCTTTACTTTTAACCCCATCTTGTGCTTCAATTAATGCTTCTTTAAACTCATTCATATCTAGGTCGATTAAATCACGTTTAAAGTTAAATCTACCACCTCCAAAAGCATTATTTACTTTTTTTAGTTGTAATTTTCGTTTACCTTCTTCATCGATAAAAGCTCTAACTGTTAAATCTACAGTTCCTGATAATACGTTGGCAGTTTTATCATCAATGTTAGGTGTAAAAATAGTTCTAGTATTTCCGTTTCTTAATTTAACTTCTTCACGTTTTTCTTTTGAGATATATACTATTTGATAACCTAAACTTTTTAATCGCTTCATGGCAGTATTAAATTCGCTACTTACCATTTGCCAACCTTTACCAAAGCCACCATCAGATTCATGTTCCCAATTGTATTTATCAAAAATGTATAATCTACATAAATCTCTTAAATCTTCTACTAGGTCAATTGCTATTGTTTTAAAAGTATTCTCTTGAGTTTCTAAACTGTCGATTACTTCCAGGAATGATTCCCAACCAAATTTAGTTTTAATTAATCGTCCCTCTTGTTTCTTCTCATTCCTAATTAGTACAAACGGACTTTCTGTGTTATCAGTATTTCCATCTGTATTGATGAATAATAGGTCCTCAAATTTATCTACAAAAGTTGATTTCCCAACATAGCTATCAGCATAAATCCATAAGTCTGGCTTTGTGTCAATAACCTTTTCACGCTTTTTATTTTCTGGTAATTTAAACATATAATTTTCTCCTCTACAATATTCACAATGTGGATTATTACATTTCGGAAATAACCCCTTAAAATCTGTATTTTCTATTTTTTTAATAATTTTGAAAAACTCATTTACTTTTGTTTCATCATATTCAACATATCTAATAAATGGTTGTTCTAAACTTGCTACAATTCTTTTTCTAAAGCCGTGCAAGTCTTCTTTTGTTTTTTGTCTGATAAAAGTTTTTGGTATAAAAATATAACCTAAATCTTTCACTGGTTTATTAAAGATTTTCTGATAGTAGTATTTATAAATATGCAACTGCCTTGAATTTAAGTAATTTTCAACGTTGTTTGAGTATTTAAAATCAAATATACTAACGCTACCGTCTTTATTGTGGATAACTAAATCGATAAAACCTAAGAAGTTATCTGTTGCTATTTCAACCTCGTATTCACAATTAAAGGCATTTAACTTTCTGATTACACGGTCAACTTGCACGTTCATTTTTATTAATTCATTAACATGAAGATCAGTTATTTTGGGGAAGTTCTCAAGGTATATTTTTTCAAAGTCTTGTCCCTCGATACCACCGTGAACTGCACTACCTATTATTAAAGGGTCATTAGCTTCAAGTTTAGGTATTGTTTCAATTTCAAAAATATACTTAAATTGAAAAGCATACTTGCATTGTTCAAATAATGATACTCTTGAGTAACTATAGCGCATATACTCTTTTTACAAAGTCGTTCATTTCTTTTAATGTAGAATCAACTAACTTTTCTTTCAGTTCCATTTTTCTAAGCGTTATTGATGGTCCGCTTATTTTATGTAGTAAAAAGTTCATAGGTTCATATTTTGAAGTATCATATTCAACAAATACTGCTAGTTTGATACCATAAGCGGTTAAAACTGTAACGATATCTCCAGCTTTTAAATCATTAAAATCTGTGTAAAAACTATACATTTTATCAGTGTAATCTCCAAAATCTTTTTGTATTTGTACTCTTGCTTTATTCATTGCATAACTCCTCTATTAATTCTTTAAATTTCTCAAACCCGCTAGGATAAAGTACCATGGCAATTCCTCCAGCGTTTTTTATTTCTTCGATTTTCTTCAGTTGTAATTTGCTAGGCTTTCCCGTTTCACGTTTTACTTCGATACCTAAAAAGTAACCATTGCAGCAAATTAATAAATCGGGTGTGCCTTTAATTCCAAAATACTCAGGGTTATATTTTAGGAAATAACAACCTTTTTCTTTTAGAAATTTCTTTATTTTGTTTTCAAATGCTTTCTCGCTCATCATTGTTCATCACTCCATCCTACCAGCCATGCTGGGTTAACATCATATAATTTAGCTAGTTTTTCAACCATATCTAAACGTGGTAAACGGTGGTTATTTTCAAATAATGATAATGAGTTTTGGTCTATAAACACCAGTTTACAAACTTCAACTTGTGTTAAACCTCTAGCTTTTCTTGTTTCTTTTAATCTATTAATCATTTCAATGTAATTCTTAAACTTTCAGAGCGTTTTGTAACTTTTGGATAATCCTCTAATAGTTCCGCATACGCTACTGGTTCTTTCTTCTGAAATTCTTTTAAATCAATAGATACACTTTCGCTAGGGTTCGTTACCATAATTTTTATAAAATCATTGTCGATTGATTTTATACCTGCTTTTAACATTTCTTCTAATAACTCACTTTTTGCTGCCTTAGATAATTCATCCAGTTTTTTCTTTTCTTCTTCTAACAGTCTTAGCTGTTTAAAATCTTGTAGGTATTTATTTTCGAATTCTTGTATTGAATAACTCATTGGTATAATCTTCTCCTCTTTCTAATGCTTTATAAATATCTTCTTCAATCGAATCTTGCACAACTAATTTGTAATAAAAGCAAGGTTTCTCCTGTCCTATCCTATGTATCCTTTTAATGCTTTGCATGTAGTCTTCACATTTTTCTGTTGGCGAATAAAAGATCAAGTGATTTGCTTTTTGCATGTTGTGTCCTTTCGCCCCTGCTTGATATTGCATAAGCGTGATTGAATTATCAGCGTTATTATAATTTTCTTTATCAACCAATTCTCCATTTACATAAGAAATTGGTCTATCTTTTGGTATGCAACTTTTAATCGCTTCTTTCTCGTGATTAAAATTGTAAAATATGATTAATCTTCCCTCAGTTGAGTTGATTATATCTTTTAATTTTTCTTTTTTATTTTCGTTGTGTATGCTTGCTAACTGTCTTAAAAATAACCTTTCTTTTAGTTGAGTATCTCCAACATATTCAACTTCGCCAAATAGCTTACTTTTAAATTCAACTACTGCATGCTTCACAAATTCCTTATAATATTTATCGTTTTTAACTTTCATTTCAATAAAGTTTTGTTTTGGCAGGTCAAAAACTTCTTCTGTTTTCATGAATACACATCCGTATTCCCTCATTTTACGTTTTAACCTGTCTACGTTCTTATAAGGTTCACTTTTATTAATTTGATAAAATGTTCTTCCGAACCTTTTCAGCAAACTTCTATTTAAGAATTGGTCGTAAAATTTATTTTCTTTAATTTCCCAACCTAATAAATTAAGCTGCGTCCAAAGTTTTTCATACTTACCACTAGTTGGCGTTCCAGATAGTAAGATCAGATTTTTAAATTTTAACTTCTGTACTGTTTTTGAGATATTAGTTTTACTATTTCCTAATACTGAACTTTCATCGATTATCAATGTAAAGTTTTCTAGTTTTAAAAGTTCCTTGTAATTCTCACGATATGTTTTCTCATAATTAATTACAGCTACTTTTTTACCAGTATATTTTAGGTAATTTTGTAATATTTTCACGTTAGTAATAGCAAATACTTTATTTTCGTAAAACTGTTCAAAATGTTCGCTCCAGTCACTAACTTTTGAATTCTGGCAAATAACCAGTATCACATCATTTTGGTATAGTTTAGCTTGTTCACTAGCTACGAACGTTTTTCCTAATCCCATATCAAGATAATATGCAACACGTTCTCTATTGTTAGCTTGTTTAATTGCTCTTACTTGGTGGGGGTGTAATTTAATCATCATTTAAATCTTCCAACATTTTAAGCATGTATTTAAGTTTTAGGTCCATAACTTTAAGTTTTACGAATTCTTTTGTCATTTCACTTGCTAAAAACATTTCATTTGATACCGTTGAATCAATTCCCTCAAGTAATAAGATATTAATTGAAGTATCTAATTTATCTTTTGAGGCTTTTAAAATTTGTAATATTTCTAAAATTTCTTTATCTATTGTTACTTGCATTTTTTTAGTTCTCCTTTAAGTAATTTACTACGTTTGTTAGTAAAGTTTTTGCGTCTTCTTTTGGTAGTTTGATAATTTGTTCGTATAATTCTTGAATATCTTTTCGGTATCTCCGTAAAGTAGTTCGTTAACGGTCATATTTCCTAATTTAGCTATTATTTCTAATCTTGATTGATTAGGTAATGATGTTCCATTTTCCCAACGTAAAACAATACTTTTAGAAGTGTTCAAATTATCAAGTTTTCCGAATGCTTCTAAGGTGCAACCTTTATTTATTCTTATTTGTTTTATCCGTCTACCTACTGCCTTTTTATCAATGTTATTTTTCATTTGTACTTCCAAACCCACCATTTCTAGTATCGTTTTTAAGTCGTACACCATGTGTAACTGGTAATACTTTGTTAAATATTCCCTGTGCAATTCTAGTGCCTTTTTCAATTGTGATATGCTCATTAGTTAAGTTGTTAAACTCAATCATTATGTGTCCCTCGTTCTTAGGGTTGTTGTAGTAATCAGCGTCCACAATTCCTACACCGTTACTCATTATTAACCCTAAGTTTACTGGTATGCTGCTTCTAGCGAATATTTGTAAGTATTCATCATTTTGCATAAAAGCTTTAACTCCAGTAGGTACTAACGTTGCCTCACCTTTAAATCTAAAAGCAGGTATTCTGATATCAGCGCTAGCTATAAAATCAACCCCTGCGCTATGAATTGTGGCTTTGATTGGTAGTTCACCGTTCATTCCCTCAATTAATTCAAAACCTCGCATTTTTTGGTCTCCTTTCAATCTGTTTAAATCTATATCTAAAGCCTTAGCAATTTTAACAATTTCATCTAGTTTGATACTTTTGTTGTTTCCATATTTCAAACCATATACTTTTGAATTGGTAACACCACTTAATTTAACAAGTTCTTCATTGCTCATTCCTAAATGTACCATTCTTGTAAATACCATCTTTTTGAAATCTTCAATCGCTATGTTTTGTTTCTTCTTACTCACTTTCCAAATCATCCTCATCACCATCTGGGAAAGCGTAAGCTCCTCGTTCATCAAATCCATAAAATGGAATGCATATTGAAGCCATAAGTCCTGATAAAATCCGTTCCCACTCAATGTTGCTAAGTATTAGCATACATACAGCAACAACAATACAGGTCCAGTAGTAAGCGTTGAATTTTCTTCTTCTTAAATTATCCATTTTGTTCTCCTTTGATAATTTTTAATTTATCTGGGTGCTTAGTGAAGAATTTACTTAGAAAGTTTTCTAGGTTTCCCAACGCTACATCTGATAGTGGAGCGTTGGTTGTAACTGTAACTTTCATTAAACGTTCTCCTCGATAAACTCCATAATTTCATTGTATTTATTTTCAAGTTGTTTATTTAGTTCATCTGCTTTATTTCCAACTGTTAACGCTTCTTGAGTTTTACCTTCGTTTACTAAATCGTAATGTTTTAATTCTTGTTGTGAAAGCTCATCTCCGATATGCTTGTATTCTTTAATAAGATCTTTTAATTTTTCTTTTACCATTCTTTTGCTCCTTTCTATAAAGTTTAAATAATTTAAACTTGTATTTTAAAAAAAATATGATGCTACCTCCGTTTTAGGTATTTGTAAAATCTTACAGGCTTTGTCAATCTCCTTGGTAGTCCAAACCCCATCATCTTTTAATTTCTTAATAAGTGTGGGTGCTGACATTCCCATCATTACAGCAAAGTTTATATTAGCTGAACAAACTTCGGTTATACGTTTTTGTAATTTATCGTGTTTGTTTCGTGGTGTCATAGAATTCACCTCCTTTTTATTTAATTTTAAAAGTTTAAATTATTTAAACTCTGTACTTTAATTATACATTTAACTTTTTAAAAAGTCAATAGTTTTTGTTTAAATTATTTAAACTTTTTTCTTTACTTTTATTCTTTAATGTATTATAATTAAAGCATATAAAGGAAAGGAGGTGTAAAAAATGAAAATCGCAACTCCTAACGATAGGTTGAAGCAAATAATGAAAGAGCGCAACCTAAGGCAAGTTGACGTGGTTAAAATGTCTGAATATTATCAAAAGGAAATGAATATTAAACTTACGAAATCTAATATTTCACAATATGTAAAAGGAATTTCTAATCCAGATAGAAAAAAAATCCAACTCCTCGCTAAAACTTTAAAAGTATCTGAGGGTTGGTTATCTGGATATGATGTTAAGAAAGACTTAGTAATTTCTAAAAGTGAGTTATCTAACCATTTTGATAAAATATTTCAATCTGACAAGATAAAGTTAGACTTAGACTTCGCAAACCAAAAATATGAAAATCAAGAACATAAATTAACGTTTTTAGCTTTATTAGAAAACTTCGATAAATTAGAAGAAGATAAGCGAAAAAACTTATTACATTATTCGGATGTATTATTAGAATCTACTTACCAAACAGATGAATACAATATAGTGGCAACTATGTTTGATAACTCAATGGAGCCGTTATATAGTGAGGGTGATAGGTTAATGGTTAGTTTTGGTTTTGATTTCAAATTCGGTGAGGATTATTTAATTGAGTATAAAGAAGATATTTTAATTAAGAGAGTTTTCTTCGAAAATTACAAAATATTGTTAGTGCCATTAAATGATAAACACCCAACAACAACTATAATTTTACCTTTAAAAGATCACTTCAAGATAATAGGAAAAATAATAGGAAAAATAAAAACAAGCCCTTAATCAAGGGCTTGTTATCACAGTATATAGTTACTATTGTAACAGAAAGGAATGTAAAATGCAACGTGTAGCAATTTACGCTAGAGTATCAACTCAAGAACAAGCTGAAAATGGTAATTCACTAGAATTTCAGATTGAGAAACTAAAAGCATATTGCCAACTCCATGAATTTAAAATAGTTGGTGAATATGTAGATGCTGGAGTTAGTGGTGCTAAATCAGAACGCCCAGCACTTAATAAATTAAAGAAAGATATTGATAAGATAGATATAGTATTAATATACAAGTTGGATAGATTATCCCGTTCAATTAAAGATACTATGTATCTTATCGAAGATTTGTTTAAACCGAATGATGTTAACTTAATTAGTTTATCTGAAAACTTTGACACGTCACAAGCGATGGGAATGGCAACTATAGGTATGTTATCCACGTTTGCACAATTGGAGCGTGAAACAATTAAAGAAAGAATGATGGCTGGTAAAATTCAAGCTGTTAAAAGTGGTAAAAACTTAAACAAAACGCCTTTTGGTTATATAAAAGAAAATGGAAAACTTTTAAAAGATGAAAAAACTAAAGATAGTGTAGAGTTTGTTTTTAAGTCGATGTTAGCAGGAAATAGTTTACAAAAAACTGTGAATTTGTTAGAAATAAACAATTTTGGGAATGTTAGAAAGTGGTCAACATCTATAATTAATAGATTGGTAAGAAATGTAGCTTATTGCGGTCATACCGATACAATGGGAGTTTTAATAAAAGATACTCATGAAAGTTACATCACAACAGAAGAACAAAAACTTATAATTGATATGTTATGGGAAAGAAAACACCACAGTTCGAAAAGTAACTTAAATAAAATAAAAGCTATTTTCCGTGGACTTATTTCTTGTCCTTGTTGCCACCGTAAATTAACGCCAGCTTCAAGAGAAAAAACTAACGGAGAAAAAGTCTTTTTTTACAAGTGTACTTTTTGCCCGAAAGAAAAAAAGAAATCTTTCACTATATCGGAAAGTAAATTTGAAAAAAAACTACTTAAATTTTTAAAGTATGATTTTAAAATAAAATTTGAACAAAAAGAAATAGAAAAAAAAGACTTTTCTAAAATATTAAATAATTTTGAAAATAAAAAGTTTAAATTACAAAAAGCATGGTTAAATGAATTGCTAACCGATGAAGAGTTGGAAAAATTACAAAATGAAATTAACGAACAAATTGAATTAATAAAACGAGAAGAAAAAGAATATAATTTGATGGTTGAGAATTCTAAAAAACAAAATAATATTTCTGAAATTGCAGCTAACTTTGAAAATCTCTATAATGGAATGGATACTGATGAAAAAATAGAATTTTTAAAGATAATAATTAAGACTATAAAAACAGAAGTGAAAATAAAAAAAGTTAACGTAGTAAACAGAAGTGAAATCGATATAACGGATATTATTTTTAATTAAAAAAAGTAGTAACTCTTGTACATTTGTATTA
>CAURKK010000025.1:0-15963 GCA_963525505.1 uncultured Gemella sp. | reverse complement strand
TTGTTTTGTGACTGATTTTTCAAATGTCCAAGAATATGTATATAGTGAATTTTAAAAATAAATCAAGTTAAAATTTATAAAATAAGAAATACATGGGATTATGATTTGTAATTATTATTGATTCAAATTTACTTTATGAAAAAAGTTAAAAAAATAATAAACTAAACGGATAAGACTTAAATTAGAAAAATTTTGTTGAGTCATATCCGTTTTTTAGTTATAAAGCTGTTTAGAGGAATTTATATAATGCACTAGTATAAAAATAATGTATTAAAATTAATTTTCAGAAAAATTAAATAAAATAACGCTCAATTAATTGATTTTATGTGAGAAATAAGGTAGAATTATACTTATAACAAAAATTAAAAGGAAAATATAAATGGAAAGAGATGCGTATTTTTATTTAGAGATGAAGGAGCATGAGTTGAAAGTTCCTTATACGGGGAAAAATCGTCGTATTAGAGTTCTTTTACCGAAAGGTTATGCTCAAGATGAACACAAACACTATCCTGTAGTATATATGAATGACGGTCAAAATGTTTTTTATAGTGGAGAATCATTTAGTGGACATTCATGGAAAGTTATACCAGCAATAAAAAGAAATCCAGATATGCCAAAAATGATAATAGTTGGAATTGATAATGACAACGAGGGAAGAATGAATGAGTATGCACCTTGGAAGTTTTCAAGTTTACCAATATTAAATTTTGGACTAACTTTAGGTGGACTAGGTTCTGAGTATGCTGACTTTTTTGTGAATGTTGTTAAACCATTTGTAGATAGTACCTATCGAACAAAGCCACAACGTGAATATACCGCGATGATAGGAAGTTCTTTAGGAGCTAATATTTCACAATATATTGGATTAGAATACAAAGATGTTGTAGGTTGCTTAGGAGTATTTTCATCTGCGAATTGGTTAAACAAACCTGAATTTGATAGATTTATTTCAAAATATAAAGTCTCAGATCAAAGAGTTTATATCGAAGTAGGAACAAATGAAGGTGATGATACAGATCAACAATTAGCAAATGGTAATTTAAAACAACTATATATAGATGCAAGTTTAGATTACTATAGACAGTTAATTGAGGCAGGATTATCAACAAGTGAGTTGAAATTAAAAGTTGTGGCTAATGGCGAGCATAGTGAAGAGTGTTGGTCGAAATATTTGCCAGAGTGTTTAAGATTTATTAGTGAAAACTGGTAAAGGAAACGTATAGAATTGGAGGTTTTTAATTTGAATATAGAGTATTTAAGTCATTATAGTGGGAATTTAGGAAGAGAGATGGTACTTAATAGGTATGGTCATGCAGGATTACCTATTGTTGTGTTCCCATCGTCAGGAGGGACACATAATGAATACTATGATTTTGGAATGATTCATGCATGTGAGAGATTTATAAATGAAGGTAAGGTTCAATTTTTCACTTTATCAAGTGTTGATAGAGAATCATGGTTATGTGATTGGAAAAATGGTCATGATAGAGCCTTAGCCCATACGCAATATGAAAAATATGTTATAGAAGAAGCTATACCATTTATTAAACACAAAACTGGCTGGTTTGGTCAAATGATGGCTACTGGATGTAGTATGGGAGGATATCATTCATTTAATATCTTCTTACAGCATCCGGATGTATTTGGAAAAGTAATCTCACTTAGTGGAGTATATGATGCTAGATTTTTTGTTGGTGAATACGGAAATGATGAATTAATATATAGAAATTCACCGAGTGATAATATCTGGAATCAAAATGATGGATGGTTTATCAATCATTATAGAAATGCGGATATTATTGTTTGTACTGGTTTAGGTCCATGGGAACATGACGGTTTACCATCATTTTATAATCTTAAAAGAGCATTTGAAGAGAAAAATATTCCAGCATGGTTTGATGTTTGGGGCGAAGATGTTGCCCATGATTGGCCTTGGTGGAGAATACAGATGCCATACTTTTTAGATAAGTTAAATTTATAATAAAGTTAAGAGGAGACAAAGATTTATGAATTACATAGTTATATCACCATATTACCCACACAATTTTCAAAAGTTTTCTATAGAATTAAAGAATCAAGGAATAAATGTATTAGGTATTGGAGAAGAACCATATGAACAACTGGATCAAAGGCTTAAAGATGCTCTTACTGAATATTATAGAGTAAACAGTCTTGACGACGTTGATGAGGTAAAACGAGCAGTTGCATTCTTATATCACAAACATGGTCATATTGACAGAATTGAATCACAAAATGAGCACTGGATGGAATTAGACGCAGCCTTACGTACACAATTTAATGTGTTTGGTTTAAAAGAACGCGATCTTAAAAAGACAAAACATAAATCAGAGATGAAAAAATACTTTGAAAAAGCAGGAGTCCCTGTCGTACCAGGTTTCTTAGTGAAAAAAGAAGGCGACATTGAAAAAGGTGTGAAGAAATTAAAACTTCCACTAATTGCGAAACCTGATAATGGAGTAGGAGCTTCGGCAACTTATAAGCTTAAAGATAAGAAAGATGTTGAAAACTTCAAAAAAGAATGGGATGGAACTACACATTACTTCTTAGAGCCATTCGTTGACAACTCTGATATAGTGACTTTCGATGGATTGGTAGATGCTAAAGGGAATATCGTATTTTATACAAGTATTGTTTACTATCACACTCCATTAGATTTACTGAATAACAATACTCTAGATTGGGTTTATTACATTGATAAAGATTTAGATCCGAAATTAGTAGAGTATGGTAAAAATTCTGTTAAAGCCTTTGGAATGAAAGAACGTTTCTTCCATATTGAATTCTTTAAAACTAAAGATGATTATATTGCAATAGAGTATAATAACCGTCCAGCAGGGGCGTTTGCTGTAGATGTTTATAACTTTGCACATTCAACAGATTATTTCAGAGTATATGCTGAGGTGGCTAATGGAACATTTAACGGTTTAAATGTTGAAGAGAAATATGGCTTAGCCTCTACTCGTAGAGATTATAAAGAGTATGTACATACAGATGAAGACATAAGAAATAAATATCAAGATAAGCTAAAAGCAGTATTAAGAATGCCAGAAGCATTTGCTGAATTGCAGGGGAATACGATGTACGTTCTTGTAGCTGATACTCTTGAAGAAATGAAAGAGATGGAAAGATTTGTTGGGAAATTAAAATAATAAGAAAATCAAAGTGATGTTATACATTGCTTTGATTTTTTTATTAGGGTGTATTTATTTTGTAAAATTACGAATTAATGCGTGATATTACTTGAATTATAATACGTTATATGCTAATATTTAACTGAAAAAGTTAAAAAGGAGAATAGCATGAATATTACGAAAGAACATTTAGAGTTATTATCAAAGAGTTTTAAAAATATAAATGAGACAACGAGGGAGATTATAAATTTAGAAGCTATATTGAGTTTGCCTAAAGGTACAGAGCACTTTTTAAGTGATATTCACGGAGAATATGATGCATTTGATCATATATTAAGAAATGGATCAGGTGTAATAAAAGAGAAGTTAAAGGAAGTATTTGGTAATAGATTACCTAAAAAGGAATTAAATTTATTAGCAACAATAATTTATTATCCAGAAGAAAAATTAAATTTATTAAAAAAAGTATTTAAAGAGAAAGAGTATCAAGAGTTTCAAAAAATAGTGTTATTAAGGTTATTAGAGGTAACACAAGTGGCAGCGAGAAAATATACTAGATCGAAAGTTAGAAAAATTTTACCAAAAGACTTTGATTATATTATTGATGAACTGTTGTATAAAATGCAAAGTAGGGATAAAGAAGAATATTATGATAAAATACTAGAAAATATTATTGAATTGGGGGCAGGTGATAAATTTATCATTGAACTATCGTTAAGTATACATAAGTTAATAATAGATCATTTACACATAGTAGGTGATATTTATGATAGAGGTCCGTTTCCTGATAAAATAATGGATAGATTGCTGAATTATCATTCGCTTGATATTCAATGGGGAAATCATGATATGCTATGGATAGGAGCTTATCTTGGAGATAGAATATCATTAGCAAATGTTATAAGGATATGTGCAAGATATGATAATCTAGATATAGTAGAGGATAGATATGGAATTCCACTTAGAAATTTATTAAATTTTAGTGAAACATATTATAAAGATGATAATTGTAAAGAGTTTTTACCAAAACTATCTAAAAATGATGAGTTAAAATATAGTGAACATGAAATTATGCAAATAGCGAGAATGCATAAAGCTATGGCGATAATTCAGTTCAAATTAGAGAAGCAAATTATTGATAAACATCCTGAATTTAATTTACAAGGAAGAGCATTATTAGATAAAATAGATTTTTCAAAAAAAACAATTAAGATTCATGGGAAAGTATATCCACTAACTTCATGTAATTTTCCTACTGTTGATCAAAAAAATCCATATAAATTGACAGCAGAAGAAGAAAAAGTAGTTAATAAATTGAGAGAATCCTTTATAACGAGTGAAAAACTAAGAAAACATATTGAATTATTTATAAATAAGGGTGGAATGTACAATTGTTATAATGGGAACCTTCTGTTACATGGTTGTATGCCAGTAGATGAGAAAGGTAACTTCCAGGAATTTTCTTTTGAAGGCAATAAGTATTCTGGAAAAAGATTACTAGACTATTTTGATAAAAAAATTCGCAGCATATTTTATTGTGATCGTAGAGAGGATAATGGATTGTTCTTTTATCTTTGGCAAGGACAATTTTCTCCGTTATTTGGTAAATGTGATATGACAACTTTTGAGAGATATTTTATCGAGGATAAGACTACTCATGAGGAAGTGAAAAATGCATATTACAAACTTAGAGATAATGAAGAGTTTTGTATTAAGTTATTAAATGAATTTGGTTTAACTAGTGAGGGTCATATTATAAATGGACACACTCCAGTTAAGGAAACAAAAGGAGAAAATCCGATAAAAGCTAATGGTAGAACAATAGTTATCGATGGTGGGATGTCTAGAGCGTATCATAAAACAACTGGACACGGTGGATATACGCTAACTTATAACTCTTATGGTTTACAAATAATGAGTCATGACATATTCCAAAGTAAAGAAGAATCAATCAAAAATGAGACAGATATAATTTCAACTAAGAGAGTAGTAGATAAATTATGTAGAAAAAAAGTAGCTGACACAGATAGCGGTGCAAGAATAAAAAAACAAATTGAATTATTAAAAATTTTATTGGAAGAATATCGCCAAGGTATGATTTGTGAAAGATATTAGTTAAAATAAATTGATATTCTGAGTTTCTTTGTATTTAAGGGGGGGATAAATGATGAAGATTTTATTAAATATACTAGAGATTTTAATGCTACTAGGCATAATAAGAAACTATAGATTATTGAAAAAAAGAAAAAAATGATTAATTAGGCATTTCTTTATCAAAATAGATAGATATAAAAGGATACTAGTAAGTACAATCAAAAAGAGTATATATATATATATATATGGAACTCAAAGATTCGAAGCTTTATTGATAGCTAAACTCACTATATAAAAGCTTTTTATATAACTAATAAACTTTGCTAGGGTGATTCAAAAATCGAAATTTCTCTGAAATCATGATTTTGAGTCACTCTCTTTTTGATAGAATATTAGCTGTAGGCATTGATATTCTTACTTTACTGAAAAAGTAGGGAAGATAATATATTCAATATTTAATTAAATTTTCGAAAAAATTAAATTTTTATGTTGACAATAAATAAAAACTATATTATACTATTTTTATTAATTGAATATGTACCTCACAAAGTAAGTGAGGTAGAGGTTGCGATTTTTATCAGTAGAGTAATCGAAAGTTTAGGGCTTGATGACATTACTTGAAAGGAAACGTCGCCGAAATGATATTAATCCTATGTTAATATTGTTGGGTCTATACTGAACTAAGTATAGGACTGTCATAGTCGCGAGGCTATGTTGCGCTACTAATATCTTGTTTTGGAGAGATAATGTCAAGTATAACTCCGTGCAAATATGGTAGAAGTTATGCTTTTTTATTTTATCAAGGAGGTTTTTATTATGACAAACAACAGCAATAACAATAATGCAACAGAAGTAAAAAGAAATTTACGATCACGTCATATTAGTATGATTGCTATCGGTGGATGTATCGGTAGTGGATTATTCATGACAAGTGGTCAAGCAATTCACAGTGCCGGACCCGGGGGGGCTATTGTAGCTTATCTATGTATCGGACTTATGGTATATTTCTTAATGACATCACTAGGGGAAATGGCAACATATCTTCCTACATCAGGGTCATTTAGTACATATGCTACACGTTATGTAGATCCTTCATTAGGATTTGCATTAGGTTGGAACTATTGGTTTAACTGGGTAATTACAGTAGCAGCTGACGTAGAATTATCTGCATTAGCTATTAGTTATTGGGAGCCTATGCGAGTGCTTCCTCACTGGGCTTGGAGTTTATTATTCTTAGTAATTATCGTTGCTTTAAACTCTCTTAGTGTTAAAGTTTATGGTGAGAGTGAATATTGGTTCGCACTTATTAAAGTAGTAGTAGTTATCATCTTCCTGGTAGTTGGATGTTTAACAATTTTTGGTATTTTAGGTGGAGAATACATCGGATTTAAAAACCTTACAGTAGGAGATGCGCCATTTGTCGGTGAAGATTCATCATTATCAGGGCAAATTCTTGCTACTCTTGGAGTATTCTTAATCGCAGGATATTCATTCCAAGGAACTGAGTTAATAGGTATTACTGCTGGTGAAAGTGAAAATCCAGAGAAAAGTATACCAAAAGCTGTTAAACAAGTATTCTGGAGAATTTTAATATTCTACGTGTTAGCTATCTTAGTAATTGGTTTATTAATTCCTTATACTTCACCAGATTTATTAGGAGCTGAAAGTGCTGAAGAAATTGCTAAATCACCATTTACAATTGTCTTTAAAAATGCAGGGTTTGCATTAGCAGCAAGTGTTATGAACGCAGTAATCTTAACATCAATCCTATCAGCGGGTAACTCAGGTATGTACGCATCAACAAGAATGCTTTATGCAATGAGTAAAGAAAAATTAGCATATCCAATTTTTGGACGTGTTACTAAATATGGAACACCGGTTATCTCATTAATCGCAACTTCTGTAGTAGTGTTCTTAATCTTCTTAATCCAACTTACAAGTGCTAACGCTTATACTTATATCGTAGCAGCAAGTGGATTAACAGGATTCATTGCTTGGTTAGGTATTGCAATAAGTCACTACAGATTTAGAAGAGCTTACGTTGCTCAAGGTAAAGATTTAAATGATCTTAAATATAGAGCTAAATGGTTCCCAGTAGGGCCAATCATCGCTTTAGTATTATGTATCATCGTTATTATCGGTCAAGATACAGAACTTATTACTAAAGGTGTTGTTAACTGGAGTGGAATGTTAACTACATATATGGGAGTTCCAATCTTCTTATTCTTCTATCTATACCACAAAATTAGATATAAAACAAAAATGATACCTTTAGATAAAGTTGATTTATCTCAAGATGTAGATTAACTAATAGAAAAATCCTAGTTCGATTAAGAACTGGGATTTTTTATTAGTTTAATCAAATTTGGTATAGTAGGTTAAACTTTAAATACATATTATTAAATTACTTAAAATTTGAAATATTGTAGATAAATTAAAGGAATTTTTTTTGGATTTGTGGTATTATAAAGGGTAGATTAAATTTTGTAGAGGAGGAATTTCTGTGAATCTTGAATATCCATATAGTTATGAAAATGTAGAAGATATGGCGAGTAAATATTTACCAGAGGAACAAATTAAAATTATAAGACAAGCTTATGAATTTGCAAAAGTTGCTCATGAAGGACAATTTAGAAAATCAGGGGAACCATATATATTACACCCAGTTCAAGTTGCAGGAATTTTAGTAGAACTTAAATTAGATTATGCAACAATTTGTGCCGGTTTTTTACATGATGTTGTAGAAGATACTAAGTATACGTTTGATGATATAAAAGAAACATTTGGAGAAGATATAGCGATAATAGTAGACGGTGTTACAAAATTAGAAAAAGTAAAATTCCGTTCTAAAAAACAATCACAAGCAGAAAATCATAGAAAACTTTTTGTATCAATAGCGAAAGATTTACGTGTTATTTTTGTTAAACTTGCTGATAGACTTCATAATATGAGAACTATGAAGTATATGAGAGAGGAAAAACAAAGAGAAATCTCAAGTGAAACGCTTGAAATTTATGCGCCTTTAGCCCATAGATTAGGGATTAGCTCTGTGAAATGGGAATTGGAAGATACATCACTTAGATATTTACATCCATCTCAATATTTCTCAATTGTTGGGATGATGAAACAAAAGAGAAGTGCTAGGGAAGAAAGCATAAAAGATGCATGTTCAAGTATTACTTCTATTTTGGCAGAAAATAAAATTAAAGCGCAAGTAACAGGAAGACCAAAGCATATTTATAG
The DNA here is from genome assembly GCA_963525505.1 of uncultured Gemella sp. Classification (GTDB taxonomy): domain Bacteria; phylum Bacillota; class Bacilli; order Staphylococcales; family Gemellaceae; genus Gemella. The sequence goes on along the minus strand of CAURKK010000025.1, from coordinate 7,474 downwards.
CATTTATAAAAAAATGGTTAAACAAAATAAAACTTTTGACCAAATATATGATTTGTTGGCTGTACGTGTCTTGGTTGATAGCGTAGCTGACTGTTACGCTACTTTGGGACTTGTAAATAATCTTTGGATCCCTATTCCAGGAAGAATCAAAGACTATATTGCAATGCCAAAACCTAATATGTACCAATCACTTCATACTACGGTTATAGCACCAGATGGTCAGACCCTAGAAGTTCAAATTAGAACATATGAAATGCATGAAATTGCTGAAAAAGGGATTGCTGCTCACTGGGCTTATAAAGAAGGTAAGAAAGTAAATAAAAATAATAATTTTTATGAAAAACTAAATTGGTTCCAAAAAATTGCGGAAAATGATGAGACCGAAGCGACAGCAGAAAGCTTTATGGAATCATTAAAAGTAGATTTATTGAGTGATAAAATTTATGTATTCACACCAAATAGTGATATTATAGAATTGCCAAAAGGTTCATGTATTGTAGACTTTGCCTATGCTATTCACTCAGAAGTCGGAAATAAAATGGTTGGAGCAACTGTAAATGATAAAATAGAACCCTTTGATTATGTGCTTTCCACAGGTGAGATTTGCGATATTCGTACTAGCAAAAACTCAACAGGACCAAAACGATCTTGGTTAGAAATAGCTACATCATCACAAACTAAGTCGAAAATCAAAGCATTCTTTAAAAAAGCTGCTCGTGAAGAAAATTTAGTTAAAGGTGAAATTTTATTAAAAGATGAAATTAAAGCGAATAACTTTGATATTGATGAAGTTATGACAGAAGAGAACATCGCTGTTGCTTTAAATAAATATAAATTTGCTAATCTTGAAGAAATGTATGTTGCCATTGGATACGGTGGTATCACGGCAAATAAAGTATTTGCAAGATTAACAGAGAAAATAAGAAAAGAAAAGATGACTCAGGCGAAAATTGAGAAACTTTTCAATGCGGAAGAAAATAAAAAAATAGTAACTGAAACGGGTGTCTATGTAAAAGGAGTAGATAACATTCTTGTAAGATTATCAAAATGTTGTCAGCCTATTCCAGGAGATGAGATTGTGGGATTTATTACAAAAGGCAGAGGAGTTACTGTTCACAGAAATAATTGTCCTAATCTAAGTGAAGAAGATCATGCGAGACTGTTAGAAGTTGAGTGGGTAGAAAGTCTAAATGCACGTAGATACAGCGTTACATTACAGTTACACGCCTTTGATAGAGATTTGCTTCTTCAAAATGTCCTTTTAACACTTAGTGAAAGTAGAGTAGAAATCAAAAAATTAAATTCTGAGTCTAAAACTGATAAAACTTGCGTAATTACTATAGGAATTTATGTGAAAAATGTTAGTGAGTGTGACTTCATGATTAAAAAATTACGTCAAATTCCAGATGTATACAGTGTAGAAAGAATAGTTAAATAGGTGGATATATGAAAATTATATTACAAAAGGTAAAGAAAGCTAGTGTAAGTGTAGATAATAAAATAGTGGGAAGTATAGATAAGGGCTATTGTCTTTTAGTTGGAGTTCATAAAGAATCAACTGAAGAAGATGCGAAATACTTAGCTAAAAAAGTGGCGCAAGCTCGCTTATTTGAGGATGAAAATGACAAAATAAATCTAAGCCTTAAAGATGTTGGAGGAAGCATTTTATCGGTCTCACAATTCACACTTTATGCTGATACAAAAAAAGGTAATAGACCTAGTTTTACAAGTGCAGCAGGTGCAGAAAAAGCAAACGAATTATATGAAAAATTTAATGAATATCTGAAAGAAGAAGGTGTTACAGTAGAAACTGGTATATTCCAAACTATGATGGAAGTAAATATTGTTAATGATGGACCAGTAACTATTGTTTATGAAAAATTAACAGCAGGAAATTAATATGAGAATAAAAAGAAAAAATAAAAATGGAGTATTCCTAGCCATCTCTGCATTGTTGCTAATTCTAGTAATAGCTGGATTAATTAATTTTATTGGTGAAAAATTAAATCCATCAGCTAACGCTCAAAATATTATTACTATCTCTAAAGAGATAGAGTTAAGAACTGGTCCAGATGATACTTATCCAACATTGAAAAAAGTAACAGCTGGTGATAATGTAGAAATGCTAAGTAAATCAGAAACTTGGTATGAAGTAAAAACTAATGACAGCTATGTTGGTTGGCTACCAGGTTGGAGTATTTTAGGAACTGGACAGAAAAGTCCTGAAGATCAAAATAAAGAAAAACTAAAATCTTATTCAATATTACTAAATCCGATTAACTCATATGAAGATAATCATGATTACAAAGGAACTTCATCAAAAACTTATAATTTAAGAGTTGCTAAGCAATTAAAAGAAATATTAGAACGAGATGGGATAAAAGTTCTTTTAACAAGAGATAATGATGATACTTATCCATCTAAAGAAGAAATAACGAAAATTGCATCTGAAAATTCAGTGGAGATGTTACTGGATATAGATGTTTTTAATGACAGTAACAAAGATATATTTGGAGTGAAAGTATATTATGGAACTCAAGCATCTTCTATAGTTGCTAGAAGTATAGAAAGAAATCTTACGGAGCATTATTTATCTAAGATTTCTTCATCAGAAAAGCAAGCAAACTTTCCTCAATTGAGCGATAAACTGCCTCAAGTGAAGTTGATTGCAGGTAATATTGGAAATAAAATAGATGTAGATTTATTAAATAATGAGATAGCAAACAAACAATTTATAGAATCGTTAAGAGATGGTGTTGAAGGTTATCTATATTACTTAATAAATGTTGACAATTATAATGCTAAACGAAAAGAGCAACTACTTAATTTACCTCAAAAAGGTCTTGCAGTTCCAATGTATTATATGAAACAAGATGCTTATAAGAATATTTCATATGGATTAGACGGTAAAAAAATAATTGAAGATAATGGTGATGCTATTATAGCGTTAGCAATGATTGCTAAGTATGTAGGTAAAGATGAGGCCACTGTAGAAAATCTTGCTTCATGGGCGGGGAATAAGTACTACATAAGAAATCAAGGAACACAACCTACTATTATAACTGCATTCGCAGAAAAATATAATCTTAAAGTTGAGAGAATAGAAACAGATAAACTTATAGAAAATCTGGATAATGCCTTGAAAGATAATAAACCAATACTTGTTAGATTAAAAACAGGGGTATTTGGAGATAGAGTAACGTATAAAGTTATTCGTGGTTACGAAGATGATAAATTCTATATCAATGATCCAAATGATGACGACGTTAAACTTACGAGTTATAATGGTTTCACTGAAAATGATATTAAAAATAATCTAGCTCAAGCATGGGTATTTAGTAAATAGAATAAAATATAAAATGAGAAACTTAACAAAATCAATTATTTAAGTAATGGTTTTGTTAGGTTTCTTTATTGGTTCTTTATCAAGTGAGGGATATAGGAAAAATTATTCTATAAAATCTTTTTAATTTAATAACTTCTTTTAGGATTATATACTTTGAAATACCTCTATCATATAGTGGTTATACACTTAAATGATTATTTAAAAGAGGTTATATTTTCAAAAAATATACTAATCATCAAATACACATATAAATAAATTTATTTTTTTAATATATTGTAAAAAGCGATGACTTTGTTGTAGTTTTAATGGTAAACTTATTGTGACTTTTATTTATTGACAAAGTAAAAAAAAGATGATATTATGATATTAAAGATAAAAAGTGGGAGTATATATGGAGGGAAAATCATGAAAAAAATAATTCCAAAATTTTTAATTTTATTAACAATGATAGGTATGTTTAGTGTTACTCATTTACCAAATGTAGAAGGACGTAACATAGGTTCATTGAATGGCATATATATTTATAACGGAAGTTATAGTTATACTGGTTTATTAGAAAAAACAGTATGGAATGGTTGGTATGTTGTTAATTTGGGAGGAACAACAAGTTATTCTAGAGTGAGAAGTATGCTAGTTAATTCTAATGGTGATAAAAGAAGCGAATGGAATCTGACTGATGGCGGAACTAGAGATAACTACTATACTATAAATTGTCAATCAGGTTATCTATACAGACTTATGTTAGAAAATGCGAATATGGGTGCAGATGATATTTATGGAACTTGGTCACCAGACCACTACTAATTAATTTATATTATTAGAATTTAGATAGAGGCAATAAAACTCTCGCTTTTTATCTCCTATTAATAGGAGGTTAACTATGAATAAATATTTTAAAATAAAAAAAATGTTGATGTTAAGTTTAATAATTGTTTTAGTTTTCTTTATTTTTAGAGATTTAAAAGAGTTAATTGCATTTTATAAGTTTGATATAAATGCTCCGGATTTAACGGCTGATGGGAGAATGTTAAGGAATAAATTTCACGCTTCTTACTATGATCCAGCAATATTATATAGTTCATTGATAAAATACATTTTACTTATTTTACCAATGATAATTTCTATTTCATTATATTTTTATTCTAAAATAAAAAATAAATGTTTAAAACATTTAATAGGAAAAAATAAGAATATAGGTAGAGAAATCTTTTTACTTAAAATTAAATTGTCTATTTTACCAGTTATATATATTAATATAGTTATAGGCGGCTATACTATAGTTAGCTTTATTCTTACTGGATTTAAAATAAGACAGGGTGCTAATTTCAATAATATATTTTTGGAAACAAATATATTCAGTTTTATTAATGGCTCTTTTTCAAAATATTTAGTACTTTATATTATAGGAGTATCTACTTTTATTTTTTTATTAACAATGCTATTGCTTACTATAACTGATTATGGTTATAATTATATTCATGTTATTTTAGGTTATATCTTACTAACATATGTGATAAATGATTTCTTTATAATGTATATATCTCAAAATTTGAGTCCTTTAGGTTCATTATTCTGGCTTGGAGGTAGAGCGAGAAATGTAACAACATTTATTTCGTATATATATATGATGTTAATATACTTAAGTCTTAGATTTACTAAAAGAAAAGAGTTTTAATTATGAAAAAAGAGAATATTTATGGATATATTTTTGCATTAGTGATATATTTGAGATTAATCTTAGAAAAAAAGAATCCTTTAAAAAGTAATTTTAGTGAATTTATTCGAGGAAATCTTCATAATATTTATGGGGAAGATAGGGACTTATTAGTATATCATGTTATACTGCTTATCTGTTTGTATGTAGCATTTTACACTGTTAGTATAAGAATGATTTCATTAGAGATAGATAATTTTAGGAATATTGTTTGCTTTAAAAGTAAAGGTATTTTTCAATTATTTAAGAGAACAATATGTTTCTTCAGTAAAAAATTCATCATTGATTCTTGTGCTATGATGATAGTAATAAGTATAGGTTATATGTTTATTGAAAATGATTATATTTTTATGAATTACATGTCAGGTTTGATAGATTTAATAAAATTACCTATTATTATGCTATTAGCTACTTTAATATGTGTAGTTTTTAAATTTAATAAAGTTATGATGTTTTGTATATTCTATTTTTCCATTTTAATATATATAGTTTTTGTAAATAGTTTATCTCTAACTATTGTTATTATTTATAGCGGTGCTATTGCCTTAATTGTATTAGCGGTTATAGTGATTATTCTTAATTCATGGGAGGTATAAGTATGTTAGAAATTATAAATGGCACAAAAAAATATGGAACGAAGGTAATTTTTGAGAATTTAAATTTAAAATTCTTACCTGGGAAAATATATGGTCTTGTTGGAGAAAATGGAAGTGGAAAAACAGTAATAATGAAATGTTTATGTGGATATACGTCACTAACGAGTGGTGGTGTATATCAAAATAAAAAGAAACTAAGAAACAAAGATAATTTTATAGAGAGTGCAGGAATTATTATAGAGAATCCAAAGTTTATGGAAGATTTTACACTTATGGAAAATCTTGAGATTATAAAAAGTTATTCAGATAATAAAAAACAAATTGATATAGAATATTGGTTAAATTTTTATGATTTATATAAGTACAAAGATAAAAAGTACAGAAAACTCTCTTTAGGAACAAAACAAAAATTATATCTAATACAAGCTTTTATGTCAAATCCAAACAATTTAATTTTAGATGAATGTTTTAATGGATTGGACGAAAAAATGGCGATTAAAACAAGAGAATTTCTAAAAAGTTATATAAAAGATGATAGAATAATAATATTGACTTCACATATAAAATCTGATATTGAAGAGTTATGTGATGAAGTGATAAGACTCAATTAGTAAATTATTTAAACTAAGTAGTTATTGGAATAAATAGAAGGGAAATCCAGAAATCGAGAATTTGATTTTTGGATTTCTCTTTTTTGATTGTAAAATAAACTAGGGAATGGGAAAATTCAAATTATCTATTGACTTAAAGATTAAAATGAAATATAATAGTTAACGTGGTTAACTAATTAGTTAACTTTATTAACTAATTTAATGAGTATTAAAGGAGGTAGAAAATGAGCGTAGAGGAAATTTCATATCATAAAGCAATGGATATGATGGAAGAATTTAGGTTGATAATGAAAAGATTCCATAAGAAAAGTGATGCACCATATAGAAAGCCTGAATTTCAAGCAATGTTATTTTTATCTTGTAAAGGAAAAATTACGATGCAGGAATTAGGCGAAGAACTACATGTGACAAAACCTAGAGTTACAGCACTTGTAAGTGAATTACTAGAAAAAGATTTTGTTGTTCAAAGTACGGATGAAAAAGATAAAAGAAAAAAATATCTTAGTTTATCTGAAAAAGGAGTCGAATGCATAGAATCACATAGAAAAGCTTATGAAGAATGGTTCCAATCTATTTGGAATAAATTTGATGTAAGGGAAAAAGAAGCGTTTGATATATTATTATCTAGAGTAAATGAGATTTTTAGAGAAGAATTATCTGATAAGGAGGAAAATAATGAAACTAATTAAATATTTAAAAGGTTTCTTGGTACCGATGATATTTTTAGTTGCAATATTAGGAGTTCGTGTTGTCGCAGAGCTTGCATTACCAACTTATACAAGTAATATTGTGGATAAAGGTATTCAACAAAGTGGTATTGAAGATGCTGTACCGGAAAAAATAAGTGAAAAGTCATTTAGAGAATTACAACTATTTATGACAGATGATGAAATCAAGAAAGTTACATCTAAATATACAAAAGATGGTGATGTTTATAAACTTGATAGTATTAACGAACAAGAACGAAGCGAATTAAATGATATATTAAAAAATACTATGACTGTAGTATCTGGTGCAAAATCTGAAAACTTAGATTTAGATAAGGTTGCAGAAGGTGTCAAACTAGGATTAGTCAAGAAAGATAGCTTAATTGAACAAAAGCAAAAATCAATAAGTGATTTAGGAAACTCAGCTGATATGATTACAAAACAGGCTGGTATTCGCTATGTGAAAGAAGAATATAGAAATAATGTAGGTATCGATACTA
>CAURKK010000024.1:0-17222 GCA_963525505.1 uncultured Gemella sp. | reverse complement strand
ATTTGTAAAAGCAACGACGAAAAGTTTTATCTCTGAATTAAATAGCGAAGTGAATGCTAACAAAGTTGAACGTAGTTATTTAGGATAAGGAGGGGATTTAAATGAATAGTGATTTAAATAATAATACACCTTCAAATGATTCTCTTCATACTGACGATATTGCAACAATAACGGATGATATTATAGAAAATATAGAGCCTGATAAAGACTCTGAAGAGGCTAGAGAAACGCAAGAAAAAGTGGAGAAAGTAGAAAAAGATCTTTCGTTGCCAACGACGATAGAAGATTATATGACTCTTTCGAAGAATTTCTATGCAGGTTTTTGGACTAGATTCATAGCTTATGTGTTGGATATGATAGTTGTATACTCGCTAGCTAGCTTGCTAAATACTGTAAGTTTTGGGTTATTAAACAGACAATTTGATTTCCCAATTTTAGGAGAAGAATCTCTGAGTTATGTTATCGTTATGTTCGCTTATTTTATCTCGATGACTTACTTCTTTTCTCAAACTTTAGGTAAGATGATTATGAAGATAAAAGTAGAAACTAATAAAGGTGATAAGTTAGGTATTATGGATGTAGTTTACCGTGAGGTAGTTGGTAGACTATTAACGATATTTTTAGCGTATATCCCGTATCTAGCTGTTGCTTTTACTAATAAGAAAAAAGGACTTCATGACTATATTGCTGACACTGTAGTAGTCAAAGAAGATTTTTCTAAACTTCGTCGTCAGATGAATGAAAAATTAGAAAGTAAAAATTAAATAATATTGTAAGGGGTGACTCAAAAATCATGGTTTTATAGAAATTGATTTTGTCGAGTTATCCCCTTTAAAGTACTCTATGATAGCTTTTGCTATATATCATAATGATAGCTGTTATTGATTATTTAAAATATTGTTGACTATAATTTTAGATGGTAGTATACTTAATTTATAACAAAGACTACAATTGTAGACAAAGAAAAATATTTAAAAGATAGGTGTGATTAATATATGGTAAAAAATGAAACATATTTAATTGAAGGGATGAGCTGTGCTTCTTGTGCAGCGCATATTGAAGAGGGTTTAAAACAAGTTGATAATTTATCAGATGTCAATGTAAACCTTGCAACGAGTAAACTTACGCTTACTAGAGGAGAGGGAATAGATAGAACGGAAGTAGAAAAGATTGTAGAAAAATTGGGGTATAAGCTTACTTATGTTTCTAGTATTGAAGAGCGAACATTTATATTAGAAGGAATGAGTTGTGCAACGTGTGCGAAAAATATAGAAGATACGATTTCATCTTTAGATGGAACAGAAAAAGTCATTGTAAATTTCGCTACTGAGAAGATGGTAGTAGAATTTGATAAAGAAAAATTAAGTGTAGCTGAGATTGAGAGAAAAGTAGAAGAGGCGGGCTATAAAGCAAGATTAGAAATAGATAATTCGGTAGATGACCAAGCTGAGAAAAAACAACAAGAAATAGATGGTATTTGGAAAAGATTTATTTATTCAGCTATATTTACGGTGCCTGTGTTGTACATAGCGATGGCTGAGATGGTGGGATTACCTATGTTGGAAAGTTTAAGTCCAATGGGAAATCCAAAATTATTTTCAACTGTACAGTTTATTCTGGTGTTACCTGTTTCGTATTTTGGTAGAAAATTCTTTAGTGTAGGAATTAGAGCTCTTCTTAGAAGAAAACCTAATATGGATTCTCTAGTAGCATTAGGAGCAGGGGCAGCATTCTTATATAGTGTTTATTCAACCGTATTGGTATATTTAGGTGATGAACATGCAGCTATGAATTTGTACTATGAATCTGCAGCGGTAATCTTAACATTGATTACACTAGGTAAATACTTTGAAGGAGTATCGAAAAGTCGTACTACAAATGCTATAAGTAAATTGGTCGGATTAGTACCGAAAACAGCTAATTTAATAAAAGATGGTGAAGAACATGTTGTAGCAGTAGATGAAATATCTACAGGTGATATACTACTTGTTCGTCCTGGAGAAAAAGTACCTCTTGATGGAGTCGTGATTGAAGGTCGTTCGACTGTAGATGAATCGATGTTAACAGGGGAAAGTATCCCGATAGAAAAAGATATTAATAGTAAAGTTGTTGGTGCTAGTATTAATAAAACAGGTGTCTTTAAAATGAAAGTCACTAAAGTTGGGAAAGACACTACTTTATCACAGATTATTAAACTTGTTGAAGATGCTCAAAATTCTAAAGCTCCGATTGCAAAACTTGCAGATAAAATTTCAGGAGTATTTGTTCCTATTGTTATTGTTTTAGCACTAATAGCTGGAATTTTATGGTACTTTGTTGGAGATGCATCTTGGAGTTTTTCTCTAAAAATTATTATCGCAGTGCTTGTTATTGCTTGTCCTTGTGCCTTAGGTTTAGCTACACCGACAGCTATAATGGTAGGTACAGGTAAGGGAGCTGAACACGGTATTTTAATAAAAAGTTCAGAAGCTTTGCAGTTAGCTAAAGAGGTCAATACTGTAGTATTTGATAAAACTGGAACATTGACAGAAGGTAAAATTTCAGTAACTGATATAATGACATTTAATAATTTATCTGAAGAAGTTCTATTGCAACTTGCAGCGAGTGTAGAATATCTTTCAGAACACCCATTAGGTTTATCGATAGTAGATGAAGCTAAAAATAGAAATTTAGATTTGTTAGAAGTTAAAGATTTTAGTTCATTAACAGGATTAGGTATTTCATCAATGGTTGATGGAAAGTCAGTACTTATCGGTAATGAGAAATTAATGGTGGAAAATAATATTGCTACAAAAGATTCAGTTGAAAAAGCAGAGAAATATGCTTCAGAAGGGAAAACACCATTATTCATAGCTGTAGACTCTGAACTAGCTGGAATCATAGCTGTTGCCGATCAAATAAAAGCAAGTAGTTTAGAAACTGTTGAAAAATTACATAGCTTAGGGTTAGAGGTAGTTATGTTGACTGGTGACAATAAAAAAACTGCTCAAGTAATTGCAGAACAATTAACAATAGATAAAGTTGTTAGCGAAGTTTTACCAGAAGATAAAGCAAATGAAATAAAAAAACTTCAAGCTCAAGGTAAGAAGGTAGCTATGGTTGGTGATGGTATTAATGACGCACCAGCACTAGTACAAGCAGAAGTCGGAATAGCAGTAGGAACAGGTACAGATGTAGCAATCGATGCGGCAGATATAGTATTGATGAAACCTGACTTAAATTCTGTTGTTAATGCTATAGTTTTAAGTAAAAAAACTATAACAAATATTAAAGAGAATCTATTCTGGGCATTCTTCTATAATGTTATAGGTATTCCTTTTGCGATGGGAGTATTCTATATATTCGGAGGACCGTTGTTAAATCCAATGTTGGCAGGAGCTGCAATGAGTTTTAGTTCTATATCTGTAGTTCTAAATGCATTAAGATTAAAAAGAGTAAAATTAAATTAATAAAAAGAAAGAAGGATTAATCATGAAAAATGAATATAATATCGAAGGTGTAAAATGTGGTGGTTGTGTCGCTGCAGTTAAAGAAAAATTATCAAAATTAGATAATGTTGATAACGTTGAAATCAATATTCAAGAAAAAACTATTGTAGTTGAAGGAGAAGTATCAAAAGAAGATCTTCAAGCTGCATTAGAAGGAACAAATTATAAAATAGATTAGCAAAAATTGGGATTGATTCGACAAATTTGATTTTTTTACATCATGATTTGGAGTCGCGCCTAATAAATAAAATACCTTAGGATTAGTTTTTAATCTAATTCTAAGGTATTTTTGTGTTTTATTTATCGTAACCTAAATATCCTATTGCTATAGCTTTAGGTCCTGCGTGAGATCCAATTACAGGTGATACGATTTCTGTTTCTACTTCGATATCCCCGAAAGTTTTCTTGATAGTTGCCATTGCTTTTTCTAATAACTCATCATTTGTATAAAGAACAAATAAGCTCTTTGGATTATTTTCTTTTATTTCTTCACACATTTTTGAAAGAACTTTATTCATTCCTCTATGTTTTCCACTTACTGAAAGGAGACCATCTTTAATAGTTATGATAGGAAGAATATTTAGTAGGTTTGATAAAACGAACTGAGCTTTTGTAAGTCTACCACCTGCGTATAAATATTCCATAGTTTCTACTGTTACAAGAACATTATGTTGAGAAGCGAGTTCTGCGTATCTATTTTCTATATTTTCAAATGTTAAACTTCCTTCTTCGAATTCTTTGATAATCTTTTCTATTGCTATTCCTACCATTCTTGCTATTTGAAGAGTATCTATTATTTTGATTTCAATCCCATCAATAAGTTCTTTAGCTTGAACGAAAGAAGAATATGTTCCAGATAGTTTAGAAGAGACGCTAAAGGCAACGATACGCTCAACACCTTGTTGTTTTAATTCTTCATAGACACTTAGTATTTTACCTACAGCAGGTTGACTTGTGCTAGGTTTTTGTCCGTTATGTATTCTTTTGTAAAATTCATCGGCTGTTATTGTTACATTGTCCTCGAAAATTTCATCATCAAGACGAACTTCTACTGGAACAACGGTAATAGGGTTGATGTTTGCAAAATTTTTATTAATTTGTAGTGCTGAATCGCACACAAAAGCTGTTTTCATAAATTTAACCTCATGTTTAATATTATATTCAAAATTATCGTAGATTTACTACGTTTTTATATAATACACTAAAAATAAAATTTTTTCAAATAAAAAGTGAAATAAAAAATTCACTTTTATATATAGATAAAGTATTAAAAGTTGAATAAAATAAGATGTTAAGGTTTTAATAATATTGAAATTAAATTAGAAAGTTACATACTTTATCTCTAATTATATTTGTATTTATTGATTGAGATATTTAATAACCATCAAAGAATGATAAAAAGTATTACTAAACCTATAATAAAAATGAATACTTAGGCTAGATTAATTTATGTTATAATGATATTAATACAAATTGATAGAAATAGGAGGGATAAATATGATTTTAGAAAATATTTTAGGACCCCAGGATCTTAAAAAATTAACAATAGAAGAATTACAAACTCTTGCTGATGAAACAAGAGAGGTGTTATTACAAAAAATTAGTTCTCACGGAGGTCACAGTGGACCGAATTTAGGAATGGTAGAGATGACAGTTGCCTTACATCATGTATTTGATTCACCTGTAGATAAGATAATTTTTGATGTATCGCATCAAACTTATATTCATAAAATGCTAACAGGACGCCAAAAGGCATTTATGGATCCTAAACATTACGATGATGTTTCTGGATATACGAATCCAAAAGAAAGTGAGCATGATCTTTTTACTATTGGACATACTTCAACCTCGTTGTCGTTAGCAAGTGGAATTTTACATGCTAGAGATTTGAAGAATGAGAAAAGTAATGTTGTAGCGATTATTGGAGATGGTGCGCTATCTGGTGGAATGGCTTATGAAGGATTGAATACAATAGCTACACTTGGAACTAATGCAATAATTATTATAAATGATAATGATCAGTCGATTGCTAAAAATCCTAAAGGTGGTATATATACTGCATTAGAAAGTTTACGTGAAACTAAGGGGCAGACAACAAATAATATTTTTAAAGCGTTAGGATATGACTATCATTATTTAGAAGATGGTAATAACTTAGAGGAGCTAATTTCACTGTTTAAAGAAGTAAAAGATATAGATCGTCCAGTAGTATTACATATTTATACAGAAAAAGGGAAAGGTTTTGAACCAGCGGAACAAGATCATGAAAAATTCCATGCAGGAGGACCGTTTAGCTTAGAAACTGGAGAGTATATTAAAAAAGGTGCTGTTACTTCAACGTACAATGGGATTACTTCTGAGTATTTAACTAAGAAATTAAAAGAAGATCCACTAGCTGTTGTTATTAACGCAGGAACACCAGGAATAGTATTTAATAGAAAGCTAAGAGAGGAATTGGGTAGTCAATTTATAGATGTCGGTATTGCGGAAGAACAAGCTGCAACGATGACAACAGGACTAGCTAAAAATGGAGCCAAACCAGTGTGGGCTGTATTATCAACATTTTTACAAAGAACATATGATCAACTTTCTCATGATATGGCATTAAACAATCAAGCGGGTGTGGTATTAGTATATAGTGCTTCGATAAATTCAATGAATGATGAAAGTCATTTAGGATTTTTTGATATTCCATTTATATCACATATACCAAATTTCGTATACTTAGCTCCTACTAATAAAGAAGAGCACTTGACAATGTTAGAATGGGCAATTAACCAAAATGAGCATCCAGTTGCTATACGTGTTCCTGTGGGAAGTGTTGTAGAAACCGGGGAAGAAGATAAAACAGATTATTCCATCTTAAATAAAAACAAAGTAGTGAAATATGGAAGACAGGTTGTAATATTTGGAGTAGGTAATTTTTATAACTTAGCAGAGGAAGTTTCTGAAAAATTGAAATCAGAACACAATATAGAGGTAACATTAGTAAATCCAAGATTTTTAACTGGTCTGGATAAAGAATTACTAAATTCTTTAAAAGAAAATCATAAATTGGTTGTAACTATTGAAGATGGTATAGTAGAAGGTGGATATGGTCAAACTGTAGCGAGCTATTTAGGGAATACTGAATTAAAAGTTCAAAACTACGGAATAAATAAAAAATTCTATGATAGATATAATGTAGAAGAATTAATGAAAGAAAATGGATTAACTGTAGAAAATATAGTTGAAAATATTATAGAGAGTCTGTAATGAAAGGAGCATCCCTAATTTTTGGGGATGTTTTTTTAATAATTAAATCTTATGGTGTAGAACTTATGATGGAGTTGCTCCAAAAGTCCTAAAATTTAACAAAGTTCATATGAGAACTCATAGACGCAGTGGTTTATTGATATCTAAATTCGCTTTGTGAAAGCTTTTTAGATATCTAATAAACTACTGCGCTAAGTGGCTCGACAAAATTGATTTCTTCGAAATCACGATTTTTGAGTTACTCCCTATTTTCTAGGGGATTAAAGCGTTTTTCTTTTTTAAAGAAAATAACTGTATTAATTATTTTAAATGATATTAGTATAATAAAAATAGGTGGTGAAGCAAATGGAGATTTTTAATTATGATAATAGGAGTTTGAGGTTACTAAACATCTTAGAGTCTAGTTTTTCAGTTCAAGATCAATATATATTGGATGTATTGAAGGTAAGTTCAAAAACTATTAGTAATGAAATAAAATCTTTAAATGAATTATTTGAAGATTGTGCATATATAGAGAATAAAAATTCAAACTATAATCTTTATATTTCAAAGTTAGAAGAATATTTGAAAAGAAAAAGGTCTATTTATGAAGCAAATATAAATTTTGATTCTAGTAAAGTAAGGTTAGTCTATATTTTCAAGAGATTAGTTTCGTCGAGTGAGAGTACTTTGATAGATGACTTAGCTTTTGAGATGATAGTTAGTAGAACTACTTTAAATACGGATCTTAAAAAACTGAATGAAATAATAAATAGCTATAATCTTGTTATAAAGGGAAAACCAAACACAGGTATAAAAGTAGTTGGATTAGAAAAAAATATTCGAATTTTTATTTTGGAAAATATATATAACTATGTATATAAAGAGGATATTTTCGATAAAGAAGATAATACATTTTTTGATAAAGTATTTGAAAAATACAAAATAGATAAGCAGGCTAAAGGAGAGTTTTTCCGATATCTAACATTATCGTTAGATAGATTCGCTAATGGATTTTATCTAGAATTTGATGAAAATCAGTACAAAGAATTATTAAGTAATTATGCACAACCTTTTATTAAAGAGATAAGTTATTACATAAAAACTAAATATAATATAAGCTTATCTGTTGATGAAATAAAATTTCTGGCAATTTGCTTTGCTACAATGAGAGTTCCTACAAAAATAAATAAAATAAGAGAAAATCTAAAGTATACAGATGAGTACAAGAAACTTGTTCAAGAAATTTTAGAAGTAGTTGTTTATGAGTATGGACTTGAATTTGATACATCAGATATTATTGAAGAATTTATTTATCATATATACTTTTTAATGGAAAGATTGAGGTATGGAGTTAGATATAACAATAATATGAAAGAAAAGATCAAAGAACAGTATCCAGTATCGTATAAAATCGCTAAAACTGCTAGTAAAGTAATTAATAAAAAGTACGGTTATTCAGTTTCAGAGGATGAAATTAGTTATCTAGCAGTTTATTTTGAAACTTTATTGAATAAAATAAAACTTCAAACAGAAAATCTAAATATATTATTGATAACTAATTCTGGTCCCGCATATAACAAACTTATGATAAATGAGATAGAAAGTTTAATAGTAAACTCACAAATATCGGCATACACCACTTTTGAAAAGGTTGATTATAGTAAGTTTAATATTATAATTTCTACTGAAGATATAAAGTTTGATACAGAAACACCAGTTATTTATCAAAATGAAATTTTAGATAAAACATACTTGAAAAAAGAAATTAATTTTTTACAATATATAAATAAAATGAATGCTCCTAGTATTCGTGGAATGGAATCGGTTTTACTTAGTTCTATGAGAGAAAATACATTTTTCAAGTGCGATAATGAGAAAACATACTCTGAAAACATTGCTACTATGATAGCTGATTTGATAAATCAAGAACTAGTTGATAAAAATTTTTTAGAAAGAATGAGAGAAAGAGAAAGAAAATCATCTATGATTTTTGAGGAAAATGTCGCTTTTCCTCATACTATAAACAAATTAGGTGATGACTTAATAATAGCCTTAGGGGTAAGTGAAAATGGATTTAAAGATAATAAAGACTTGAAATTGATTTTTATGGCGTGTGTACCTGAAGGAGAAAACAATGGGTTGATTTTAGCTAAAACCTACGATGAATTAATCTCTATTATTAAGAGTGAAAAACTGATTATAGATATTTCAA
Organism: uncultured Gemella sp.; assembly: GCA_963525505.1. Classification (GTDB taxonomy): domain Bacteria; phylum Bacillota; class Bacilli; order Staphylococcales; family Gemellaceae; genus Gemella. The sequence continues at coordinate 8,285 of CAURKK010000024.1, read as the reverse complement.
AAATAGAAAATTATGACTCATTAGTGAATTACTTTATAAAGAATACTAATCTATATAGATAGTAGAATAGGAGGATGTATGAATTTAATAGTTTTAGGAATACTCTTTATTTTAGCATTTATTTTACAGTATGCTCTAACTTATATTCAGTTAAATAGCTTTAAACGAAGTTACAGTAAACTTAGAAGAATAGGAAGAGTAGTAATAGGAAGAAAAAAAGGGGCTGCGCGAGCAGGTGCAATAGTTATGTTAGCAATAGATGATAACGACAAGGTTGTTACTGGAGAAGCTATGCAAGGTGTAACAGTGCTTGCTAGATTTAGAAAATTTGAATATTTTAATGGTCTTAAAGTAGGGACGATAAATAGGGAGGATTGTAAGGTGATAAACTTATCATCATCTTTAACTAGTGCAGTACTCGATGGAGTTGTTAATTATAAAACAATTTCTGCTGGTGGACAGATTGAAATGGAACAAAGTCCATTTGAGAAATTGGCAAAAAAATTAAAATTAAATTAAATATTATAAGGAGGACAATATGGATTATATTGTTAAAATAGCTTCAGGCTTTACAGGTTTATTTGACGAAGGTGCAAAAACTTTCGTAAGTTGGGTTGGAGGAATCGTACCTAAAGTACTGTTACTTCTTGTTTTTATGAATGCCTTAGTTGCTTTTATAGGACCACATAGAGTAGAGAAATTCGCTAAAGTGTGTTCTAAAAATGTGATTTTAGCTTATGGAATTTTACCGTTTATTTCGGCATTTATGTTAGCGAATCCGATGGCGTTATCTATGGGGAAATTCTTACCAGAACGTATGAAACCTAGTTATTATGCATCAGCATCATATCACTGTCATACAAATAGTGGTATATTCCCACATATCAATGTTGGAGAAATTTTTATTTACTTAGGTATTGCAAATGGTATTACGCAATTAGGATTAGATGTTACACCATTAGCGATTAGATATCTTCTTGTAGGATTAGTAATGAATTTCTTTGCCGGATGGGTTACAGATTTTACAACAAAAATGGTTATGAAGCAACAAAAAATAGAATTAAGTAATGAGTTAAAAGCATAAAATAAGGAGAATTAGTTATGACTTATGGAACAATAAAAATAGAAAAAGGTAGCGGTGGTTTCGGTGGACCTTTAGTAATTACTCCAAAACCAGGGAAAGATAAAATTTTATATATTACAGGTGGGGGAGCAGAGCCTGAGATCGTAGAAAAGATTGTAAAATTAACAGGAGCTACTGCTGTAAACGGATTTAAAACATCAGTACCAGACGAAGAAATTTTCTTAGCAATTATAGACTGTGGTGGAACATTACGTTGCGGTATTTACCCACAAAAAAGAATTCCAACAGTTAACATTATGCCTGTAGGACCAAGTGGACCACTTGCTAAATTCATTAAAGAAGATATCTATGTTTCTGCAGTAGGATTAGATCAAATCTCTTCAGCTGAAGGTAGCGAAGAAGTAGTAGTTGAGAAAACTCAAGAAGAGCCAAAACGTGAATTTAAATACAGTGCAGATAAAAAAGTTTCTCAAAGTTTAGCGGAAAATTCAAAATCATCTGTTATTCAGAAAATCGGTATGGGTGCTGGTAAAGTAGTTCACACATTATATCAAGCTGCAAGAGATGCGGTTCAATCAATGATAACAACAATTTTACCGTTTATGGCATTTGTTGCGATGTTAATAGGGGTTATTCAAGGATCAGGATTTGGTAACTGGTTTGCTAAATTATTAACTCCTCTAGCAGGAAATATTTTTGGATTAGTAGCTTTAGGATTTGTATGTTCTATCCCATTATTATCTGCGTTACTTGGCCCTGGTGCAGTAATTGCTCAAATTATCGGTACATTAATAGGGGTTGAAATCGGAAAAGGAACTATTCCACCACAATTAGCATTACCTGCATTATTTGCAATTAATACACAGTGTGCTTGTGACTTTATCCCAGTTGGTCTAGGTCTTGCGGAAGCTGAACCAGAAACAGTAGAAGTAGGAGTAGTATCAGTACTTTACTCAAGATTTATTATTGGGGTTCCAAGGGTTATCGTAGCTTGGTTAGCAAGCTTTGGAATGTACTAATTATATATTTAATAGGAAGCGGTTATCGCTTCCTACATAAACGACAATGTCGACCGTAAAAAATGAAATAAAAGATTAATAAAGGAAGAATGAGTATGATAATTTATGAAAATACAATAAAAAGTAAAGGTAGTCTTGTGGGTGAATTTGGGGATGGTATGTTTATCCTTTTTGGAGATAATGCACCCGATATGTTAAAAGATTATTGCTATGGCGTTGATGTAGTACCTACTAATGAAACTATAGAAGTTGGTCAAACATTAATAGTAGATGGAGAAGAATTTGCAATTCTTGGTGTTGGTGATGTAGCAGAGAAAAATTTAGTAGATTTAGGCCACTTAACAGTTCATTTTTCAGGAGATTTAGATAATTTATTGCCTGGCGCAATTGTGGTAGAAAACAAAAGTTGTCCTAAGATTGATATAAATACAAAAATTACAATAAATAAATAATATAAGGAGAAAAAATTATGAGTTGGTTAAATTTAGAAGGAAAAACAGTAGTGGTAACAGGTGGAGCATCAGGAATTGGTGCGGCGGTAGTTGATGAGTTCTTAAATCAAGGATGTAATGTTGTAGTAAGTGACCTTACAGAAATAGAATCTGATAATGATAAATTGCTATATGTAAAATGTGATGTTACTAATAGAAGTGATGTTAAAGAAGTTGTGGCTAAAACTGTAGAAAAATTTGGAACAATTGATATTCTTGTAAATAATGCAGGGATTAATATTCCTCGTTTATTAGTGGATAAAAATGCTCCTGAAGGTAAATATGAGTTTAGTGACGAAGTATATGATAAGATTATGGATATTAATGTAAAAGGTTTATTCATTTTCTCTCAAGAAGTTGGACGTATACTAGTTGCTAAAGGTAGTGGTGTAATAGTAAACATGTCTTCAGAATCTGGATTAGAAGGATCAGAAGGACAAAGTATTTATGCCGCAAGTAAAAATGCTGTAAACTCACTTACACGCTCTTGGGCAAAAGAACTTGGTAAATTAGGAGTTAGAGTAGTAGGTGTAGCTCCGGGTATATTAGAAGCAACAGGACTTAGAACATTAGCTTACGAAGAAGCGTTAGCCTACACTCGTGGAGTAACAGTAGAACAAATTCGCGCGGGGTATACAAGTACAAAAACTACTCCACTAGGAAGAGATGGAAAATTATCAGAAGTTGCGGATTTAGTTGCATACATAGCAAGTGATAGAGCAAGTTATGTTCATGGCGTTACGTATAATGTAGCAGGTGGAAAAACAAGAGGTTAATTAAATAAATAAAATAGGGGGAGTAGTTACCCCTATTTTTTATTGTAGTTTGTGAATTTCAATTATATTTATTATAATAAATATATAGAACTAAAAATGAGGTCGATGATATGAATATAAAAGCTGTGTTATTTGATATGGATGGATTAATGGTTGATACAGAAAGTTTAGCAACTGAAGCGTTTATTCATAGTGCAAAAAAGCAAGGATATGATATGACAAAAGAAGAGACACTACTAGTATTAGGATTTACTACTAAAAGTATTTATGACTTTTGGGAGAATTATTTCAAAAATTCTGATGTTAGTGGAAAACAACTAGTAGATGATCATTATAAATATATAGAAGATATTTTATTTACCACAGGGCCAAGGAAAATGCCATATATCGAAGAGTTATTAAAATATTTGAAAAATAGTAATTATAAAGTTGCCGTAGCTTCATCATCTAGTATGAACCACATAATAAATAATATGGAAAAGACTGGCTTGAAGAAATATATAGATGAGTTTGCCAGTGGTGCTGAAGTTGAAAATGGGAAGCCGGCACCGGATGTGTTCTTATTAGCTGCAAAGCGCTTAGGTGTAAAACCAGAAGAGTGTTTAGTTTTAGAAGATTCTAAGGCTGGTGTGATAGCGGGGAGTTCGGCAGGAGCTAAAGTTATTATGATTCCTGATATGTTTAAACCAGATGAAGTTTGTAAAGAAAAAGCTTATAGAATTGTTAATAATCTGGGAGAGGTTATAAGTATTTTAGAGGAGAAAAATAATGAAAATTTTAATAGATAGTGCAGACGTAGAAAAAATTAAAGAAATATCGAAATATAGAGAGATAACAGGGATAACGACTAATCCAACAATATTATCAAAAGTAGAAGGGGATATTAAAAATATTTTAAAAGAATTAAAGCAATTTACTTATGGTAAATATGAAATTCATATACAAACAACAGAAAGTGAAGTTGAAGGAATATTAAATGAAGCAAGAGTATTACGAAAATTTTTTGGGGAAACATTTTATATAAAAATTCCTGTAACAAAGGCTGGTTTAGAAGCTATTAAACTTTGTTCAAAAGAAGGAATTAGGGTGACGGCTACAGCAGTTCTAAGTCCTATGCAAGCATTGGCTGCAGCAATGAATGGAGCAAGTTATGTAGCGCCGTATGTAAACAGAATGGAAAATGTCGGGCAAGACGCAACAGAAACAATTTCTGTAATAAGTGATTTATTAATAGATTATCCAACAGAGATCTTGGCTGCGAGTTTTAAAAATATAAAACAGATTCAAGAAGTCTTGCTTCAAGGAGCTGAAGCGGTAACTATATCTCCTGAATTAATAGAAACAAGCGTTTGGCATCCTTATACAGACAAGTCTGTTTTAGATTTTGGAATTGATTGGAAAAATAAATTTGGTGATAAAAAAATTATTGATATGATATAATAATTAATAAGAATAAAATATGTTTTGAATTGGAGATTAGTATGGATAACATAAATAATGTAGAAGAAATGACAGATAAACAGTTTATGGAGTATAAAGAAACTCTTCTAAAGTTAGTTTTAGAAAAACTAGAGAGTAGTGAGACATTAGAAGAAGCTAAGAATAAAATAGAAAAGTTAATAAAATAATTTTTAAAATCAACTCAATGGATAACTAAAAATACTAAGTTATAGAGCTTAGTAGTGGTGCTATAATGATATTGAGTTGATTTTAATATAAGGAGAATAAAATGATCGGTCTTGTTTTTGATGTCGATGATACTCTATATGAACAGATAGTTCCATTTGAAAATGCGTTTAAGAGTTTGTTTGATATAGATATTGATATGGAGAAATTTTATCTTTTGAGTCGATATTATAGTGATGTGAAATTTGAAGCCTCTCGAAGTGGAGAGATGACTATGGATGAATATCATATTTATCGAATTCAAGAAGCGGCAAAAGATTTAGGGGTGAATCTAACAGATAAACAGGCCCTTAGTATGCAAAAGGAATATAAGGAAAATCAACAAAAACTAAAAATGTCTGATACAACGATAAGTATTTTAGAACTAGCGAAAGAGAATGATGTAAAGCTAGGAATTATTACTAATGGCCCTAGTGAACATCAGTGGGCTAAGATAGAAGCGTTGGGTGTTGAAAAATGGATTCCTAGAGAAAATATTATTGTTTCAGGTGATTTAGGGATAAACAAACCGGATGTTAGAATATTTGATGTTATGAAAGAGAAATTACAACTTAATGTTGATTCATTATATTATATTGGTGATTCACTAGAAAACGATATTGTAGGAGCCAGTAATGCAGGGTGGAAGCCTATTTGGATAAATAGGTATAAGATGAAAATGCCGAAACATATTAAAGTGTATAAAAAAACTGAAAATAATAATAAATTATTTGAAATTATCAAAAAAATAATCGATAAATCTTTATAAAGTATTTAAGTAGATGTATTTTTATGGTAAAATTAGTTATACTCTATAGAATCTATTTAGAACACATAGAATTATTATAATTGATTATTAAGGAGGAAAAGAATATGAAATTAGTATTTTTTAATTTAAGAGAAGATGAGAAGAGTGCATTAGAAAATTGGAGAGTAGCTCATCCTGAGGTTGAAATTGATGTTTATACTGAAGAGCTTACATCAGCGAATAAACATTTATTAGAAGGAAAAGAAGGGGTAGTCTTAGCTCAAAACAAAACTTTTGAACGTGATGTATATGAATATGCTCACGAACAAGGGATTAAAGTTTTTGCGACTCGTTCTGCTGGATTTGATATCTATGATTTAGAATTAATGAAAGAGTTCGATATTAAAATGACAAATGTACCGTCATATTCGCCAAATGCAATTGCTGAGCATGTTCTAACTTCTGCATTACGTATTAGTAGAAACACTAACAAAATCCAACGTAATTTAGAAAAACATAATTTTTCTTGGAATCCAGGGATTTTATCTCGTGAACTTAGAACTTTGACAGTGGGGGTTATCGGAACAGGAAGAATAGGGACTCAAGCTGCTAGATTGTTTAATGCTTTAGGATCTAAAGTTTTAGGTTATGATGTTTATAAAAACGAAGCGGCAAAAGAAGTATTAGATTATGTTGAAAATCTAGATGATTTAATAGCTGCTTCTGATATTATTACTATTCATATGCCAGCTATTAAAGAGTATAATCATATGGTAAATGATGAATTTATTGCTAAAATGAAAGATAATTCAATTTTATTAAATGCTGCTCGTGGTATGCTAGTTAATACAAAGGCTGTACTTCGCGCATTAGATAGTGGAAAACTTCTTGGAGCAGGGTTAGATGTATACGAAAATGAAAGTAAGTACGTTCCTAAAAACTTTGAAGGAAAAGAGTTTGATGATGAGTTATTGCAAACTCTAATCGATCGTGATGATGTGATTTATACTCCGCATACTGCTTTCTACACAGAAACAGCGATTCAAAACCTTGTTGAAGGTGGATTAGAAGCGGCTGCAGAAGTAATTGCTACTGGTACTTCTGTAAATGTTGTAAATAAATAGATTAATAAATATAATATAAAAATTAGTTTTGTAAAAAGTGTTAAATTACAGAGCTAATTTTTTATTTGATAAAAATAAAAGGATAAAATTTTCTCTGAGGTGAAATAATGTAAAGTATAATATGTGATTTAATGCCCGTTTTAGAAATAGCGCTAAGTTGAGTCATATATCCTAATGTTATATTTTGTTATTTAATAAATTGAGTATTTTTTATTAACATGTTAAATGTATGCAAAATTTTGTTTAGAACTATTTGAGTTTATAAAATTTCATAGTTAATTTATACTTAAAATGTACTTTAAAATAATGGGAAAGTATTGAAATTCTAAAGGGGAGGGTATATAATATATTTATCATTATTTACTTTAAGCGTAGAATAAAAGGAGAGAAAAAATGTTATTTAACAGACAAGGGCTCCAGCAAAAAAATTGGCGTATGGTTAAAAAAGGGAAACATATACTTTTTGGGTGTTCGCTATTTTTTGTTTTAGGTGGAGCGAGTATTGGTGGCACGCAAGTGGCGCACGCAAGTGAAATAAATAGTTCAGAAGAAATTGCAAAAGAAGGTGCAGGTAATAATAAAACCGGTGAAAAACCAGTAGACAATACTTCGGCGCTAGAAAAGGAAAAGTCAGTAGGAAGTTCTAACGATAAGACGATAGAAAAAACAACACAAAACCAGGATGTAGAGAAATCAGAATCAAATGAATCTATAAAAAATCCTTTAAAGAAAGAAGTTAATAAAAAAGAATTAAAAGACTTAGTAGATAAGATTAAGAAAACTGATATCAGTAAAAAAACTGAAAAATCAGCAGAAAAGCTTAATCTTATTTTGTCACGTGCAGAAAAAGCATTAGATAATAAAGAGATAACTCAAGAAGAAATTGATAAAGAAGTAAAGGCTCTTAAAGAAGCATTCGAAAAATTAGAGGATAAATCTAAGGAAGATAAAAAATCAGAAGCTAAAGAAAAAGCTGAGTCTAAAAAAGAAGAGAAGTCTGATTTAAGAAAAGAAAATTCAGAGAAAACACAAGAAGATAACAAAGAAGACTTTGCTAGAAAACACAATGAAAAAATTACTAAAGTGACAACAACTGTAAATGAGATTCACAGTATAGCTAATCAAATAAATTATGAATTTAGTGAATCTGAAAAAGAATTAGTTAAAACAGCTGAAAAACTACCAACAGCTTATAATAGTGATAAGTATAATGAAGAAACTATTCAAAAACTATTAAAAGAAGTAATTTATTTGCGAAATAAAGTAGCCAACCGAATGACAAGAGCTCATTCTGGGAAACGTGACCCAAGAAATGGACAACCGATTAATGGGAATGGTGAGAGTAGATTTAGGGCGGTATACTTTTTACCTACGCAAA
>CAURKK010000023.1:0-17615 GCA_963525505.1 uncultured Gemella sp. | reverse complement strand
GCTCATCTAACATATCAATAAGTTTATCCCAAGCAAATTTTTTCAGTAATACTAAAAGTATAAAGAATGAGACTAAGTTAACTGCTATATTTCCTAAGTTCCATCCTTGATGAGAAGCGTGTTCAGTAGCTAAAAATACTAAATTTTCCATTTACTAAATGCTCCTATTCTTAATAGTTATTTATTACAATATTAGACTGAATTATTTTGCTAAAATCATGAATGCAATAACTACTGCTAAGATTGGTACCGCTTCTACAAGTGCGAACATAATGAATGCATTTGATTTTAATTTTGGTTCAACTTCTGGTTGACGAGATACACCTTCCATGAATTTACCGAATAAAAATCCGTTACCAATACCAGCTCCAACCGCTGCTAATCCTGCTGCTAATCCTGCTCCAATTAATTCTACCATAATTATATTTTCCTCCTTGGATAATAAATGAATTTTATTAATTATTAATTTTTACACAAAATTGTGTGCTTATTTAAATTAATGTTCATCACTAATTTTATGTGATAAATAAATAAATGATAATACTGTAAAGATATATGCTTGGATAAATCCTATAAATAGTGAAAATCCTTTCCATACTACTAAACCTGTAATACCTGCGATAGCACCGAAGACACCTGCTGTTGTTAGTGTCGCTAAAAGTGCTAACAGTACTTCCCCTGCATAAATATTACCGAATAAACGCATTGAAAGTGTCAATAAGTTTGTAAACTCTTCGATAACTTTAAACGGTGTAATACCTATACCTGAAGAAGTATATGTACCAAAGTAATGTTTAGTACCTTTATACTTAATTCCTGCATAATGAGTAAACACGATAACTAATAATGCAAGAGAGAAAGTAAATGTTGGATCGGCTGTTATAGAATTCACATATACAACTTCATTGTAACTAACTTCTATAAGTACACCAATCGTATTTGCTACAGCAATAAGTGAAATAAGTGTTAACGCTGTCGCCCATAATCCTTTACCATATTTTTTCCAACTAACATTACCCTTAATTACATTATCACTAACGAAATAAGCAAGTAACTCAGCTGCATTTTGACGTTTACTATCTGGTCTTAATTTAATTCTACTAGTTAGAAACATCACTATAATAAAGGTAAGTAACACTGTTATTAAAGTTGTGATTACACTAGGAATATTAACCATTATATCATAGCCAAATAATTTGGTAATAAGATATGTATGTTTTTCCATATATTCCCCTCACCTCTTTTCTTAAGTATCTTTTATATTTCTAAATCTGTTGTAATATAAAATTAGAAATACATACTAAATATTATAATATGATTTCGTAATATTTGCTAGCGATTTCTGGAATTTTATATGTATTGATTAAAAATAATTTTTTATTATTTTGTTCCGAATATTCTGTCTCCAGCATCTCCTAATCCTGGGACAATATACCCATGATCATTTAGTTTTTCATCTAATCCTGCGATAAAGATATCTACGTCAGGGTGAGCATCGTGTAATGCTTTAACACCTTCTGGTGCAGCTATAAGGCACATAAATTTAATATCCGTAACTCCACGTTGTTTTAATGAATCTATTGCCGCAATAGCCGAACCACCAGTTGCTAACATTGGGTCAACAACGATGAAATGACGTTCTTCCGGATTGTTTGGTATTTTAACAAAATACTCATGTGGTTGAAGAGTTTCTGGATCACGATATAATCCTACGTGCCCCACTCTTGCTGATGGAATTAAATTCATTAAACCATCAACCATTCCTAATCCTGCACGCAGAATTGGAACAAAAACTATCTTTTTACCAGAAAGGCGTTTACAAGTAGTTTTTTGAATTGGTGTTTCTACTTCAACATCTTCTAGTGGAAGATCACGAGTAATCTCATAAGCCATTAAAGAACCTACTTCGTTAGTAAGTTGTCTAAAGTCTTTAGATCCTGTTCTCTTATCTCTAATAAAAGATAATTTGTGTTGGATCAATGGATGATCAAATACATGAACTTTTGACATAATTATAGTTCTCCTTTGTAATTGTTATTATATTTATTTTACTCTAATTATTTCATTTTAACAAGGGATATCCGAAAATATTTTGCTACATTCAAAAAATATTTTTTTATTAATTTTGTTATTTTACTAGACTTCATCTTTAGAAAATATTACAATAATAAAAACAATATATATGGAGATAGCAATATGCAGAAAAAAACTTTTTTAGGGATATTTTTACTTACTAGTATTTTATACTATGTTCTGCCCTTAACTTTTTTGAAATTTTATAATGGTACAAGTGATAAAGCTGGTTTTATTCTTATCTTAGCTTATGCTTTCTTTTCTTTTACAGCGACACTAGTTATTTCTTATTTTTCGGAAAGATCAATCTTCGTACCTATTCTTAGTATTATTTTCTCACTCCCAATTTTTTTTATTTTCAACTCTAGCGGTTTGGTCATAATAATGCTAATAACAATATTTTCTTTCTTTGCTTACGCATTAACAAGTTTGTTAAAATAATAAGGAGACAAAATGACAATTTTTAAACGTAATCTAATAACGGCAACAGGTATATATATTCTTTTTTATTTAGCTCCTATAGTAGCAAATCCATTTATGGCGCTAAATTTATTAGAAGCCGCTGTTGTTGGAATTTTAATTTTTGGTGGATTCTATTTAAGCTATATTTTTATGTACACAAATAAAAGCAGACTCGATGAACGTACCAAAAGTACAATAATTACAATTTTAGTACTATTAATAGCATTACTGATATTTTTTAATCCTTTTAAATTTCCAACAGCATTCAATATTATTATAAATAAATACTTAGCAATTCTAATTCTTTTACTTGTATTAATATTTATAATAATACTAGCGAAGAAAATGGATAATTCTGTAATTGTAATTTTACTTTTTGCTCCATCAATTATCCAAGGATTATTTATGAGATTATCATATAAAGCGATGCTGTTTTATATAGCTAACCCTAACTTTAATCTATATTTAATAGCTGCAATTTTTATTGGATATTATATTTATAACAATAGGAAGTAATTAATACAACGAGAATTGACAATTCTCTTAATATAAGAAGTAAGCTTCTATCAAATAAAGAAAAACTGATAACCTAGATCTTTATTTCTAGATTATCAGTTTATTATTTTATTAATTATCTATCTCTACTTTTAAAACTTTACCTGATACTGCATCAACAACAACATCATACTCTAATCCATTAGCACGTGCTTCTACTTCATAAACGTATAAAGAAACTCCATTATTTTGAATTGCATAATCATCCTCGTATTCAGGTTTGATTTTCACAAAATTAATATTTTGTTCTGGAGTTGAAATTGCCTGAGACACTACAATTATTCTTTTTTAAATGTTTAGTGATTACTCTATTCAAATCACGTTCATCTTCTACAACAAGTATCTTCATAATAATCTCCTCATACTAAATTCCTTCTATATTTTACTTAATTCATTTACAAATGTAAAACAATAGTTATCAAATCTGTCGAATTTTAGATTTACGTATATTTATAAAATTAGTATATATTATATAAATGAATTTAAAATGAAAAACAAAAACGGCTTAAAAATGTAATTTATAAAATCACATATCTAAGTCACTTTCGTTCCTCTTATTCATTTTCTTCTAAGTTATAAAGTAATTCATATAATGCTTTTGCATCTAATTTTTCTTTTTCTTCTTTACTAATATCTCGAACCAGCTCTCCACGATGAAGAATTATTATTCTATTTCCATACTTAACCGCATCTTGAATATTATGAGTTATCATCAATGCTGTTAACTTCTTCTCTTCAATTTTTTGACGCGTAAGTTCCATTATTTTCTTTTGAGTTTTTGGATCTAAAGCTGCTGTATGCTCATCAAGAAGTAACAATTTAGGTGTTGTCATAGTCGCCATTAATAACGCTATAGCTTGTCGTTGACCACCTGATAAAAGACCCATTTCACTATCTAGCCTATCTTCAAGTCCTAAATCTAAAGTAGCTAGTAACTCTCTAAACAGTTTTTTATCTTCTTTTGTAGTTCCTATTTTAAACCCTCTTGTTTTACCACGTCGAAGTGCTAAAGACATATTTTGTGCTACGGTCATACGAGGAGCTGTCCCGTCTAACGGATTTTGAAACACTCTACTGATAAATCCTGCTCTTTTATGTTCTACTATATTACTTACATCTTTACCTTCTATTAATATTTCTCCACTATCAAGTGAAAAAGAACCAGCTAGCGCATTTAAAAAAGTTGATTTCCCTGCTCCATTACCACCAAGAATCGTTATAAAATCTCCATCTTTAATCTCAAGACTAACATTTTTTAGTGCATGTTGTTCTCTAATCGTACCTGGAAAGAACGTTTTATCTATTTTATTAATTTTTATAAATGACATGGTTTATACATCCTTTCTCTTAGTTTTCAATTTTAATTGAGGTAGCGTTAAGAATAAAGCTATTACTAATGCTGATACTAATTTAAAATCATTAGCACCAATAATATTTAGCTTCAATACTCCTACTAAAAGCAATCTATATATTATAGCTCCAAAAATTACACAGGCTAATCTTGTTGTAAAAGTAACATCTTTGAAAATTACTTCTCCTATTATAATCGCAGCCAAGGCTACTACTATTACCCCAATTCCACTATTAACATCAGAATAACCATTATTTTGTGCCAAAATAGCACCAGCTAAAGAAATAATACCATTAGCTAACATTAACCCTACAATTGTCATTGTTTTTGTAGAAATCCCTAACGCTGTCGCCATTTTCTCATTATCCCCTGTAGCAATTAAACTCTGACCTAATTCTGTTGAGAAAAATAAAGACATCGCCAAAATAATTAATCCAGAAAGAACAATCCCTACAAATACAGTGTCATAATGAGTCGGCAAGTTTAATCCTTGAATTTTACTAAAAATTGTATCTTTATTGATTAAACTCAAGTTCGGTCTTCCCATGATTCTAAGATTCACTGACAGTAGTGCTGTCATCGTTAATATACCAGCTAATAAACTTGGTATTTTGCATACAGTTATTAAGAATCCTGTCACAAGACCAGCCAGCATACCTGCTACAATCGAAATCAATGTAGCAATTATTGGATTAATACCGTTATGTATACAAATCACACATACCGCAGCCCCTAAAGGATAAGCACCTTCAGTCGTCATATCTGCAATATTCAACACCCTAAAACTTATAAACAATCCAAGCGATAATATCCCCCAAAGCATTCCTTGGGAAATCGCTGAAATAATTAAATCCATTTCGCACCTCTTTTTCTATTTTCAAACAGTTCTAATTTTTAATTGACGGGAGAAACTCAAAATCAAAATAATAATTATTTAATTTTTGAGTCCTCTCCCCTTCTTTTTTTCTTTTTTCTACAAAAATATAATACCAACAAATCTATTTTTTATCTACTACTTTTGCTTTATCTTTAATTTCTTTTGGAATTTCAATTCCTAATTGTTTTGCTTTTGCTTCATTTAGGTAAATTACTCCCTCATTAGCAAGAACGATTGGCATATCTTTAGTATCAGCACCTTTTAATACCTTAGCAACTACTTTTGCAGTTTCAACACCGATTTGATATTGATCAACACCTAATCCTAATAATCCTCCATCAGCTACCATTGTATCTGCAGATGGGAATACTGGAATTTTCTTAGCATCAGTAACTTTTACTACAGTTGCCATTGCACTAGCAATCGTGTTATCAATTGGCACAAAGATTGCATCAGTTTCTGATGCTAAACTTTCTGTTACTTGTTGAATATCATTTGTGTTTGCTACTGTTGATACCTTAACTTCTAATCCTAACTCTTTAGCTAATTTTTCAGCTTCTTGAGCTTGTTTTACTGAGTTATCTTCACTTGCAGTATATAGAATTCCTACTTTTTTCATTTTAGGTAATACTTTTTTCATGATTTCAAGTTGTTGTTTTATCGGAGTTCTATCACTAACACCAGTAATATTGTTACCTGGTTTGTCTTCAGCTTTAATTAATCCTGCTTCAACTGGATAAGTAATACCACCCATAATGATTGGTTTGTCTTTAGTTGCATTTGATAGAGATAAAGTAGCCGGTGTTGTAATACCTACTAAGATATCGTTGTTATCTGTAACTAATTTTTGACCCATACTTGCTAAGTTACTTTGATCACCTTGAGCATTTTGAAGATCAATTTTTAAATTCTTACCAACTTCATATCCTTCTTTTTTTAGTCCATCTTCTAATCCTTTGTAGATTTGATCAAGAGCTGGGTGACTAAGTAATTGTAATACTCCTACTTTAACTTCTTTATTTTCAACTTTGTTAGTTTCTTCACTTTTTTTACTAGAAAAGAATCCATAACCTAATACACAAACTAATAATACCGCAAATGCTACAAAAATTTTATTTACTTTCATTTTAATAATCTCCTTTAATTTTAATAATATTTTTTGTAATCGAATTTTTAGAAGCGTATCTATATAAAAAGACCACTAGCATTATATCTAGTGGTACTTATAAATTCGTTTTAAAATATAAAAAGCCCACCTAGATATTTCTATGTGGCCTCGGTTTTTTCATCACAAATAATCCACATAGATACTTACTTCTCACACGAGAGCCGTATCTATGTTAAAAAGAAACAAGATCGACTCAGTATCTAGTGGCTTTGCCAACGAATATTTAATTGTAGCGTTTCTACTTGATACAGTTTCATAAATCTTCTTTCTCCTTTACTTTAATTCTTGATTACATTATAACAACAGTCTATTTTATTGTCAATATATTTTTTTAAAAAAATAAATAAAAATTCTGACAATTATATTAAACTATATATACTACTCTAAAAGCTTAATTTATCAAGGCAAAACAAAAATATTCTTTTTCAAAAAAATATTAAAAAGATATTAATGGTATTTTATACATTACTTCTGTACTAAAAAAATCTATTGAATTATAAAGTTTTTTTTGAAACTTATGAAAATAATTCGTTTTCATAGCTATTTTTTTCACATTTTAAAAATAATACACCTTTGGTGAGCTTAAAAATACTGTTATACCAACTTTATTTTAAAATTTTAATAAATTGGTTTTTTCATGAAAATAAAATTGAAAATCTATCATTTTCATGAAAATTTACACTTGAAAATTGATTTCCATAGGAGTATGATAAATATAAGCTATTAAAATATGTTAGGAGAATTTTTATGGATAGCCATTCAGCTATAGAAAAAGAAAAATTATTTAACAAAGGATTTATTACAATTACTACAATTAATTTTATTGTATTTTTAATTTATTATTGTTTTGTAGTTATTACAGCAAAATATGCAACATCTCAATTAGGGGCTACTGCTGCTCAAGCAGGATTTGCAGCAGGTATTTATATTATCGGAACACTAGTCGCTCGTCTTTATATCGGGAAAAAATTAGAAATCGTTGGACGTAAAGAAATTTTACGTTTTGGAGCTTTAATTTACTTAATCACAACAGCAGCATATCTAATTTCATCTAATATTATTATTTTAGATGCTGTTCGTTTTTTAAATGGTTTCGCATACGGAACTATTTCTACTGCAGCAAATGCAATTGTTACTACTTACATTCCTAAAACACGTAATGGTGAGGGAATTAATTACTACGGTTTAAGTACAAGTTTAGCCGCTGCAATCGGACCATTCATCGGTATGTTATTATTGCCAATTACAGGATTCAATGCAGTTATTATTTTAGCAATCGTATTATCTGTTGCAGTAACAATTGCTTGTTTCTTATTCCCAGTTCAAAATATCGAACTAGACGAAAAACAAAAAGAATTATTAAACAGTTGGTCATTAAACACATTTATTGAATATAAAGTATTATTTATCTCAACAGTTGCGTTCTTAATCGGTTTAGCATACTCTAGTGTACTAGGCTTTTTATCAATTTACGCTGATAGTTTAAACCTTTCTACAGCAGGAGCTTTCTTCTTTGTAGTATATGCACTAATTATTACAGCTACTCGTCCATTTGCAGGACGCGTATTCGATGCTCGCGGAGAAAATGCAGTAATGTATCCAAGTTTTGTATTCTTAACTTTAGGATTATTAATGTTAAGCTTCACAAATGGTAGCTTCATGTTATTATTCTCTGGTGCTTTAATCGGTTTAGGATACGGAACATTCATGTCAAATGGACAAGCTGTTTGTTTAAAACTTGTTGATTCTACTAAAGTAGGTATTGCACTTTCTACATACTTTATCGGATTAGACCTTGGTCTTGGATTTGGACCATATGCACTAGGTACAGTTCAAGGAATCTTATCATACAGAGGAATTTACATTCTTTGTGCAGTAATCACAATTGGTGTAACAGTTCTTTACGCTATGTTCTACAAAGGTAAAGAAGTACCAGTATTAAAAACTAAAACTAGTCGATAGTAACATTAAAAACTTTAAAAAAAGTAGTCCTAATTAAGGGCTACTTTTTTGTATAAATAATCATTATTAATAACAAAAGAGGAGTGATACTGTATCAACCCTCTTTTAATTTTTATTTTTCTGGATAACGTCTTGCGACATCAACTAACTTATCTTTTATAATCTTTTTAGGATCTTCATTAAGATGATAACACATTGCAAGAGAATAAATTAGTACATCTGCCAATTCATCTTTTATCTCTTGTATATTATCTCCTTCTTCACTCCATTGAAAATGTTCTAATAGTTCTGCCGCTTCTATAGAAATACTTTTAGAAAATCTTTCTAAAGTATCGCACTCTCCCCAGCCTCTTTTTTCACGAAAATCAGTTATTATAGTTTTTAACTCTTCCATGCTTTTCACCTTTAAATTAAACTGTTATTTGTTAAATTATTGTAAAGATTATAAAATTCCGCTAAACTTAGAGTTTCACTTCGTCTTCCAGGCTCAATATCACTGTCTACACAAGCATTTTGCAGATCTTGTTTCTTGTCTTTACCATAACTTGAAATTAAATTATTAAGTAAAGTTTTTCTACGTTGAACGAAACATGAACGCACGAATTTAAAGAATTTGGCATCAGTTTCAAACTCGCGAGTTTCTTTTGTCATAATTTTTACAACAGCACTCTCAACATTTGGTGCTGGTACGAATACTTTCTTCGGTACAGTAAATAAATACTCAACATCTGTATAGTAGTTTAATAAAATTGTCAATGAGTTATAATCTTTTGTTCCTACTTTAGCATTTAGTCTATTAGCAACTTCTTTTTGCATCATAACTACATAACCATCAATTTTTTCAGTGTTCTCAATTAAATGAGTTAAAATTGGTGTAGTAATGTAGTACGGTAGATTGGCTACCACCATTATTTTCTCACAATCTGACATCTTCTCAGCGATAATATTATCAACATCAACTTTTAGTATATCATTATTAATAATTTCAACATTCGAATAATCAGCAAGCGTCTCTGATAAAATTGGTAAAAGTCTACCGTCAATTTCAAATGAAATTACTTTTTTTGCTTTTTTAGCTAACGCTTCTGTAAGAGAACCAATACCAGGTCCAATTTCTATTACTCCTATATTTTCATTTACTCCAGCTCCATCAACAATTCTATTTAAGATATTCGCATCTATTAAAAAGTTCTGACCTAGACTCTTCTTAAATGTAAAGTCATGTTTTTTTAATATTTCAAAAGTTTTCTTGGGTGTTCCTATCATTATTTTAATCCTTTACTTATTTTTTCCATTTCATCTAATAAACGTTCTTTAGAAATATTATACATATTAAGTTTATTTAGTAATTGTTTAGCGTTAGTGTAACCTATGTTTAATCTTTCACAAAGTTCTTCTCTTAAAACTTTAGAAGTAGCTCCTCCTACTAAACCTAATTCTATCAATATTTCATTAGTTATATCATTTTTCATCTCATCCATCGGTGTATAATGATTTTTTATAGCCGCTATAATATCTTCTTTACTCGCAGCTTCTATTCCAATTTTCCCTTTACTATCAACAGCTTTTTTATTTGAAATATATGCATGTTTTGCCGTAGGGATATTTTTTTCTATAATACTTCTAATTCTTTTTCCCGCATAATCAGGATCAGTTAGAACGATTAATCCTCTTGTTTTTTCTAAAAAGATTAGACGTTCTATTTTCTTCTGAGTAAGGGCAGATCCATTAGTTTCAAATGTATCACAATCTATTGCTTCTTTAACCCTATTGGTATCATCTCTTCCTTCTACTACTATTATTTCTTTGATTTTCATTTTATTATCCTTTAAAAAATTCATCAGTCTATTATAACATATTTAGACAAATTTTTCTCATACTAGCATGCATATTTCAAATGATTGTATAGTTCATGCGTAATTTCATGATGAACTGTGTATTTATAGTCTCCACAAAGAAATTTCCTTTTCAATTCAAATTTCTCTTTAAGCTTAATTTTTTCTAGTGCTTTTCCTTTTTTACACACTAGTATTTCCCAATGTTTTTCAAACTTAACTAAGTAACAATCGTAAGTCTTATCTTTTCGATATTCTCCCCAAAAATATAAAAATACAATAAGGTCAAATAGTATATGCCACCATTTAACTATTTTTCTTCTTTCTAACAAATAAACTTTCTCGCTCTTAATAAGATAATTATATAATTCTTCCATAACTCCCACCTCTTTATATTAATTATATCACAAAAAATCCTCTGCAGAAAATTCTGCAAAGGAAATTTATTAATGTATATCTTTTTTCTTAAAGTTAGCTCCACTTACTTCACTAACTGTTCCAATCGATAGAAAGGCATTTTTATCATTTCTAAATACAATTTTTTTTAGTTTTGATTCTTCAATACGAGTTATTACACAAAATATAATTTTTGTTTCATGTCCTGAATAACCACCTTCACCATGTAATAAAGTCACACCACGACCTAATCGGTCTTGAATTTCTTGACTTATTACTTGATAATTACTTGTAATAACCATAACAGATTTAGAATCGTTTAGTCCCTCAATAACGATATCCATAACTTTAGATGCAATGAAATAACTTATCATAGAATATAATGCTGCTTCCCATGTGAAAACAAATCCAGATGCAATAAAGATAACAACATTTATTCCAAGAACCATTTCACCTACAGAAATCGGTAATTTTTTAGTAGCATAGATTGAAAACATCTCACTTCCATCTAATGTTCCACCATTTCTAATAACTAATCCGACCCCTATCCCTAATATTATCCCACCAAAGATACACGCTAAAAATGGATCTGTAACAAGTGGTGGAATACTATGAAAATAAGACGTTGCTATAGATAGGATAACAATACCAAAAACAGATGCAATCGAAAATCCTTTACCAATCTGTTTGTATCCTAAATATAAAAATGGGATATTGAAAATGAAAATAAATAACCCAAGTGGTAATCCTAAATAATGACGGGCAATAATTGAAACACCAATCACTCCACCATCTAATATATTATTGGGAATTAAAAAAACTTCTAACCCCGCTGCAAAAATTAATGATCCTATAATTATACTAATGTACTTTTTAAAAAACTCTATTTTGCTTTCCATTGATTCTCCTTTTTATTTTATTTTTTTTGACAAATAGGACAAAAATGACTAGAACGACCTTTTATTGTAACATTTTCTACATCATGACCTAACGGACAAACTTTCTTTCCATAAATCTGATGAAAATTTTGCATGTTTCCTTCTCCACCGTCAGCATGAACATAATCTGAAATTGTAGATCCACCCTCTCTTATCGCTAGATCTAAAATATCAACTAATTCTTTAAATAAACTTTCTTTTTTCTTTTTAGAAAGTTCACTAGCCTTAGTTAATGGATGTATTTTTTGACGATATAACACTTCACAATCATAAATGTTACCACATCCACAAAATACATTTCCTTCAAGAAGAAGAGCCTTTATCGACTGATCCTTATATTTATTTTCAGCTAATTTATCTAGAAAATATTTTTTAGCTTTTTTATCAAACGGCTCTGGTGCAAGATTTACAAAAGGTTTAAATTTACTAACATCTTCTATGTACCTTAGTTCTCCGAATCTTCTAATATCACTGTAGACCAATTTTTCACCAGTCGATAATTCGAAAATCACATGTTGATGTTTGAAGTAATTTTTATTAGTAATTTCTGCTATATCTTTTACTAAAAAAAATGCTCCCGTCATTCCGAAATGCGTAATTATAAACCCCTCATTTAAAGTGAAATATAAATATTTCCCTCTACGAGACAATTTTTCTATTTTTTTACCTATAACATTTTCTGAAAAATACTCAATATCTTGTTTAACTATAGCCATTTTATTTAATTTATGACTTTCCTTTACTACACTCGAATATTTTACATCTAGAATTTTTTTATTTATTACTACTTCTTCAAGACCGAACTTTATATTCTCAACCTCTGGTAATTCTGGCATAATGTACTCCTATTTTTAAACTTACTTTTTATTTTAATACAATTATTTAAAAAATTCAAAGATTTCTTTTTCTATTGAATTATGAGTTCCTTTATTTTCCATGTTTTTTTCACTTATTTATAGCATCAGAGAAAAATATGTAGTATAATAATAAAGTTAAATTAAAAAAAGGGGTCTAATATTAAATGGAAGAGAAAATGTCTAGACGAAAAAGAATTAGTACACCCTCTTACAAAAATGGAGGCAAACCTCCAAAAAAAAGAGGGATTAAAAAAATATTAATGACAATCTTTGCATTATTAATACTTGGAATCGGTGGTTTTGCCGCGTATACGTTTTTCAACTTTTCTAGTTCAGCACAAAAAGGTTATAAAAATGTAAATTATTTAAAAGAGGTTGATCCTAACTTCAAAAAATTCTCAGTATTAATACTGGGTATTGATATGAATGATGATCGTAAAGCACAAGGTCAAACTCGAGAAGATAGTCGAACAGATTCGATGATCTTAGCTACAGTCAATAAAGATAAAAAACGTATGGATATGGTTAGTATCCCACGTGATTCACTTAGTCTTATGAGAGAAAAAGATGATGAGCATAACAATAGCGCTTATTTCTTTGATAAAATCACTCATGCGCATGCTTATAATGATGTTAAAGGAACTACAAATGCAGTAGAAAACTTATTAAATACACCGATTAATTTCTATGTATTAATAAACTTTAAAGCATTTGAACAAACAGTAGATGCTTTCGGTGGAATAGATTTATACGTTCCTTTTGATATGGATGAACAAAATGCTAACGGTGAAGAAAACACTGTTAAATTGAAAAAAGGATGGCACACTCTAAACGGTGAACAAGCTCTTGCTTTTGCTCGTAGTAGATATTACGATAGTGATATCGAACGTGGGCAGCGTCAACTTCAAGCTATCCACGCTCTAATTGATAAAGCAAAAAGTCTAAATGCCTTAACTAAAATTAATGATGTAATTAACATCGCTGGAGATAATGTTGAGCACAACCTGTCTACAACTCAAATTTCTTCAGCTATCAAGATGTTTATTAACGATGATATGGAAATAGTATCTCATAGAATAGATGGTTACGATGTGACTTATAACGGAGTATATTATTACTATCCACGTCCATTGTCACTTCTATACGCATCATCTGCCTTAAGAAACAATCTTGATTTACCGCTTCCAAAAGCAACTGACCTATTAAATATATATTATCAAGGACATATTGCAATTGGACTTAAAGATTATAAAATAGGTAATCTTCGCTTACCAGGTACATATCAAACTACTAATCTTACAATAATGTCACCAGAAGACTTACTAGTAAATCTTCCGGAAAGACTTACTAAAGACGATTTAAAAAATGATATTACTGTAAGTAACGAAAATAGACCCGATGAAAATGGTAATACTGAAAACAATGCTAACAATAGCAATTAACAGCAAAATACTACAACCGGTGTCGGTACTACAAATGCTAATCAAAATACTGGCGTAAATAATAATCAATAATAATTAATATCCCATCAAAAATTATTTTTGATGGGATATTAATTATTTATTTGAAAATTTTACATTTACAGTTCCAGTATTTGAAGATGTGAATAATTGTTTCTTTTTATTTGAGCTATTTGTAAAATTTGATTCTTCATCACTTAATTCAGCTATAATATCACCTTCTGTTGACTTAAGAGTAATAGAATTATTTGCAGTAAGATTACTTAAAATAATATTACCAGTAGTTGTTTTTAAGTTAATATTATCTGAACTTTCACTAGAAAGATTACTTACCTTAATATTTCCTAGTTTATTAGTTATATTAATATCTTTTATTGTTGATGATGACAAATCTGTATTTCCTGTTTTATTATCAACACTAATATCTTTTAAATTATTAATATTATTTAATTTAACATTTCCTGTAGCAACATTAATTTTTAGAGAATTATTTTTACTATTTAAGTTATCTATATTTAAATTTCCAGTTGCTAATTTAATATCAGCATCTGAAGCTGAAATATTAGTTATATATACATCACCTAATTTACTATTAATTATAAGAGATTTAATATCTAGATTCTTGATAAAATAATCTCCTAATTTATTAACTGAATTGATATCGATATTAGAAGATTTAGGTATTTTTATAATAAGTTTTCTTTTTTCAGTAAAGAAATTAAAATTAATACTCACAATATTTTTATTTTCTTTTATAGATAACTTATTTCCTATGTGCTCTATATTAACTTTACGTTCTAGAGCAGTATAGTATTCTATTTCCATATTTTTAGAAGTAGTATTCTCTTCTATGGTTACATCAGAATCAATAATATCTAAATCTAAATTTTTAACATCATCAATTGAGACAGTATAATTCTTTTTCTCAAAATTAGAAGAAAATCTAGGTATATGACCATTATTTAAGTAAGTTGCTAATCCTATCAATACTAGTCCAAAAATTATAAAACTAATAGAAATTTTTATAAATTTATTCATTTATATACACCTCTTTTTTGAAAATCTTCACAAAAATTGTTCTGATGTTTATACCATTTTGACGTGATTTTTTATATATTTTTATCAACCAGTCAATACCAATTAAACCAGCCCCTGAAATAACAAATCCAAATCCTAAAGTATCTAAGAAATACGAAATATTTCTTTCGTAAATAAGATAAAATGGGGATTTTAATATTAATAAGATTCCACCAATGAAAATAGCTATAATAGAAAGTACAATACTAAATATTATAGATAGAATAACTATAAAAAGACTAACGATCAGAGAAAATATAGTTATCCAAGCAGGAAATAATAATACGATATTAATAAAGCCGAGCTCTCGTGGTATAAACCTCCATACTAGTTTTGTTTGTTTTTTCCCAATATTATGTTCATCTAAAATTTGATCAACGATGATATTAATATCCCCTAATTGCGATACAGCTTCTTCTTCACTTAAGCCCTCATCAATACGATCATCAATCATTTCTTCGAAAAAATTGAGTGTTTTATACATCTCTTTTGGCGATAAATATGGTTTTAATTTATTTCCCAAAAGAGCGCAAAACTGTGTCTTATTCATGTTTTTCATCTCCTAATATATATTTATGTGCATTACTTATTACTTTCCAGTCGATAAGAAATTCCTGAATTTTATTGAGACCAACATCTGTAATTTTATAATATTTTCTTAGTCTACTATTATGTTCTACCGAATATGAGGTAACACAATCGTTTGCTTCCAAGCGTTTTAAGATTGGATATAACGTTGATTCCGATATAGGAATTACATTTGAAACATCTTTTATAATTTTATACCCATATGATTCAGAATTACGTAAAGTAGCAAGAACACATATTTCCAATAAACCTCTTTTTAATTGAGCTTCCATACAAATATCTCCTTTCACGCAATACTATACATTACATAGTATAATTTGTCAAGTAGTATAATGAGAAATACATTCTAATTATTGACATTTTTTTTATAATACATCATAATTAATATAGTAAATTCAGCAAATTATAAATTACAAAGGAGGTACTATGGCGAAAAAATTTATTACAATCAAAGAAGATTCATACGATGAATTTGTAGAGAAAAAATCTACATTCATTACTCATCTTATAAGAATTAATAGCGAAGATGAAGCTCGAGATTTTATACAAAAAATGAAAAAGAAACATTACGATGCTACTCATGTTTGTTCTTGTTATGTATATGGTGACAATAACGAAATTACTCGCGCTAACGATGATGGTGAACCAAGTGGGACTGCTGGAGCTCCAATGTTAGACGTACTAGTAAAGAACGAAATTAAAAATGTCTGTGCCACAGTAATAAGATACTACGGTGGAACTAAACTAGGAACTGGTGGTTTAGTTCGTGCATATGGTGGTGGAGTAATTAACGCGCTAAAAAATGCAACATTAGTAGAAAGAAAAGATGCTTTTAAAGTTAGATTAGAATTAGATTATAGTCTAAACGGAAAAATAGAGTATGAAATTGGGAAAACTAATTTCATAGTGAACAACTTAGAATACACTGACAAAATCATTTATACAATTTATGTAATGCAAGAAGATTACGATAACTTTGAAAATTGGATTGCTAACCTAACTAACGGTCAATTCAAAATTCTATCTTCAAAAGAAAAACAACTCGAATTTGATATTAAATAAAAGAAAGAAGGTACAAGAAACCATACTTCATGATCTCTTATACCTTCATTATTTATTTCTACTAGAAAACTCATCTATCCACTCTTTTAAATCAGAGATACCCTTCCCTACTATTTTTTCTTTATTATTGAAAACTAAATCCAACCCTTCTACTCTTATAACTTTAACTTTGTCTATTCCTAGGATGCTAAATACTCCTCGTATATATTGAACTGCAAAGTCTAAATTAGTATATTGGATATGCTTATCAAATTCTCCCCCACTTGTTATGACAAAGGTTATTTGTTTATTAGAATTATCTAATCCTATTAAAGACTCTACCTCACATTTAAAAGTTTCATTTACTATCATGATATTATCAATATAATCTTTGAATTTTGATACTACATTAAAATTGTGTAGTGGCATATAAATAAATACTGCTTCAGCACTCTTCCATTGTTCTAATAATTCTTTTTGTCTAATTTTATCCTGTTGTTCTTTTTCTGTTAATTGTTCTCTCTCATAATTAAACATAAACTTATCCATCACCGGGATGTGAGTACTCGGATCATATAAATTTATCTTTTCTATATCTTTGAAGCCTTCTTCTATTAATTTTTCTTCACCAATTTTCGCCAAGATATTAGAAATTCTATGCTCTCCGTTATAATCCGGATGACACATAATCTGTAAAATTTTCATCATTTCACCTCATAAAATAAAGTATTATAAGAAATAGGGAGTGACCCAAAAATCGTGATTTCGAAGAAATCGATTTTGTCGAGTCACCCCCGCACAGTTTATTAGATATCTAAAAAGCTTTTATAAAGCGAATTTAGATATCAATAAACCACTGCGTCTATGAATTTTCATATAAACCTCGTTAAAATTTAGGACTTTTGAGGCAGCCACCATTTATATTATTTAAATTCTGAATAAATAGTGTTTATAGTTTTTTCGTAATCATCGTTA
>CAURKK010000022.1:0-18489 GCA_963525505.1 uncultured Gemella sp. | reverse complement strand
TGAAGAACCTAGATTATATTCTATGAAAGATGTACTAGGTATAGAATAATAAAGTCAGAAGCGACTCAAATGAGTCTATAGAGGTGATAACAGAGTTATCTCTAAGTAGTTTATAACTAGATAAATGAAGAAAGTAATCTAGTATAATACTTAAACAAAGAATATTATAATAAAGTTAGTTTGACATATGTAAAAATTAGATATAAAATAGAAAAAAATCATATAGATAATAGGAGAAAGAAATGAAATCAACAGAAGAGATTATTAAATTTATAGCAACATCTAAAAAGAAAACACCGGTTAAAGTTTACGTTAACTTTAATGCTACGGTAGAATTTCCAGAAACTTTAGAAGTGTATGGTGAAGGAAACTCAAGAGTAATTTTTGCAGACTTTGCTGATTGGGTGGAATTTTACGAAGCTAACAAAGCTCTTGTAGTAAATCACCGTGTGGAAAATGATCGTCGTAATAGTGGTGTACCTATGATTGATTTAACTCAGTTTAACGCTCGTATCGAACCAGGGTGTTCAATTCGTGAACACGTTAGTATCGGAGACAATGCGGTTATCATGATGGGTGCTGTTATTAATATCGGAGCTAAAATTGGTAAAAATACTATGATCGATATGAATGCTATTTTAGGTGGACGTGCAGAAGTTGGAGAAAACTCTCACGTTGGTGCTGGATCTGTGTTATCAGGTGTTATTGAACCAGCTAATGCTACACCAGTACGTGTAGGTAACAATGTTCTTATCGGAGCTAATGCTGTTATCTTAGAAGGTGTGCAAATCGGAGACAATGCTGTTGTCGCAGCTGGAAGTGTAGTAACGAAAGATGTAGCTAGTGGAGATGTAGTTGCTGGTGTTCCAGCACGAGTAATCAAAACACGTAGTGAAGTTGCAGAAGAAAAAGTTGATATTATCGCAGAATTAAGAAACTTATAATAAAGTAGGTAAAGAAGATGAAAGTAATTACTGAAGAGAATTTGACATCATGGCGTAGACATCTGCACCAAAATCCAGAGTTATCTTTGGAAGAGCATAAAACTAAAGAATTTATCGTTAGTGTCTTAAAAGAATATGGTATAGAATATCTAGAAACTCTTGAGACAGGGTTAGTAGTGATTTTTAAATCAAGCGTAGAAACTAAAGATGCGATTTTATTCAGAGCTGATATTGATGCACTTCCTATTTCAGAAGAGAATGATGTTGATTTTAAATCGAAAAACGATGGTGTAATGCATGCATGTGGTCACGATGGACATACTACTATGCTTTTGGGAAGTGTAATTGAAGCGGCTGATTATTACAAAAATAATGATACGAAGGTGAATAGTATTTTCGTATTTCAACCAGCTGAAGAAACTTTCGGCGGTGGTAATTTATTAATTAATGATTTTGATTTTTCACCTTATAACATTTTAGCAAGTTATGCCCTGCATATGAATCCAGATTATCCAGAAGGTCATATAATTTCTAAACCAAAAGAAATTATGGCTAGTGCTAATGAATATAGAATCTATATTAAAGGACGTGCAGCTCATGTAGGTTTAAAAAATACTGGAATAGATGCGCTCAATGTGGCTACAATGTTTTTCCAAGAGATGTTAAAACTTAATGCATTACATACTAAAGCCCGTAATACTAATATTATTCATATCGGTAAAATGTACGGCGGGGATGCGATGAATGTCGTAGCGGAGAATGCATATCTAGAAGGAACGATTAGAACATACAGTATGGAGGATTTAGCTACGATTAAAACTGCAATTGAAAATACTCGTGCTGGTCTTGAACATCTTACTGGAGCAAGTATTCGTGTTGATTTTGCTGAAGGGTATCTTGCGGTAATCAATGATGATGCTCCTTATCAAGTAATTAAAGAAGTTATAGAAAAAGAAAATATCGATTACATTGAGTTAGAGGAAGCATATCTGTACGGAGAAGATTTCTCATTCTTTAGTAGATTGTCTCCAATAAATTATAGTTTTTTAGGTTTGAGAAATGAAGAGAAAAACTATGTTTCAGGATTACATACACCAACTTTCAACTTCGATGATAAAATATTAAAAGTAGGGGTCAAGTACTATCTAGGTATCTTAAGATATTATAACGAGTAAATTTTGTTGATTTTGAGTGGAAGTAGGGGGTGACTCGATAACATTGATTTTATGGAATCAGGAGTTTTGAGTTGCCCTCATTTATTAAAGAAAGGATCTTTTATGGCAACAATTGAGATAAATTATAATAATATACGCCAAAATGCTATTAATTTAAAACAGTATGCTCAGGATATAATTGCTGTTGTCAAAAATAATGCGTATAATTTAGATTTAAGAGAATGTGTAAAAGTGTATTCAGCAGCAGGGATAAATTATTTTGCAACGACGAAAGAAGAGGAGTGTAAAGTAATAAGGGAAACTTTAGGAACAGGTGCTAATATTTTCTTGTTAAATCCTACGTATAATTTTGACTTAGCAAGAGAGTACAATATTGAAATCAATATTGCGAGTCTGGAATATTTAAAAGAAAATCTTGATAATGTGAGAGATTTAACGTTACAGCTAGAATTTGCTGGAAGTATGAGACGTGCAGGAGCAAAAAATCTTGAAGAAGTTTTAGAAATAATAAACTTTTGTAAAGAAAACAACTTAAAATTAAAAGGATTTTGGTCTCATTTTTCTTTTGCTGATGAGTTTGATGGCTTCTATGAAAAAGAAAAAGATTTGGTTTTGAAAGTTCTTGAAGAAGCTCAGAAAAATTATGATTTTGAAGTGATTCACCTGCAAAATAGTGCATCATTTTTACGTGATGGTGCTTTTAATAAAACTACGCACCAGAGATTAGGGATAATTCTTTATGGTGCCATGCCTTACAATGTGAAGGAAAATCCGGTCGCGCTTAAGGATTTAGCTATTAAAAACCCAATTACCGTATATGGTGAAATAATAAATATAGTAACTTTGAAAAAAGGCGAATGTATAGGATATTCTAATTCATATATTGCAGATAGTGATAAGAAGGTTGGAATAGTTAATATTGGTTATGGTGATGGTATACTAAGAGATAGACTAAAGGGGAAAACATGTATAATCAATGATAAAGAGAGAAATATTTACTCAACAATGATGAGTCATTTAGTTGTCGAAATAAGTGCTGAGGAATGTATAGGAGATAAAGTCTATATATACGATGAAAGGCAACAACTTCATGATTATACTAAGTATTTTGGACCAAATTCTGTGCAACTAGCCGCTTTAAATTATGATAGTTTAAGAGTTAAAAAAAATTATAAAGTATAGAAAAAAACAAGGTTTGATAATTTTATCAGTCCTTGTTTTAATTTGTTGAAAAAAGAAACGACTCGTGATTACTCATGTGTCGTTTCTTTTAAAAAAGGAAAAATTTTAAATGAATTTAAATTAACAAGTATTAATTTAAATATATTAGAGATACTTATTTATCTTGTTCTTCTTGGAATTTTTTAGCAATAGTCGCTTCAAAATCCGCTGGGATAGAACGTTGTTTAATGATGATTACGTCAGATTTAGCATATCTAACGATACCTTCAGACACTGATCCCATAAGCATACGTTTGAATCCAGTTAAACCAGAAGATCCACAAACTACAAGGTCAATACCTTTTTCATCAACGATATCTTCACTAAGAACAATTTTAGGTATACCTTGTTCAACGATACCGAACACTTTAGTTAGTCCATCTTCTTTAGCAGATTTAACATAGCTATCAACTAATTCTTTAGTACGTTTATAGAATGAGTTGAAAATGTATGGATCTGATAAACCAGAAGTTGCGATTGTCGCATCAATTACAGAAGCGATATATAATTCTGCATCTTCATTTCTTCGTGCTATAGCGACAGCATTTTTAAATGCCCACTCAGCTTGTTTAGAACCGTCAACTGCGACTAAAATTTTAGAATATTTGTTTTCCATGATCAAAACCTCCGACTTCTATGTCTTTACTTATATTATAACACATTTACAAAAAAAGTAAACGCTATTTTCAAAAAAAATAACATTAATTTTATTTCATGAAAACAAAGAAAAACCTATAAGAGATAGTGTATAACACTCTTCCTATAAGTTTAATTGATTTTATTTTTCTTTAGTTTCTTTTGATTTTCATGAATATTGATTACACGTTTTCACCAATAACAGTAATCGTTCTTTTACGTTTATGTTCCTTATTGTCGATTGTTACTCTGTATACTAATTCATAAGTTCCTGGGGTAGACGTATCTACTTCGCCTTCGATAATAAGATCATCTAAATAAGATTTTCCTGCTTTACGAGCAATTACTCCATCAGAACTTATGTCGATTTGTTCACCAACTTTTATTGTAGCATTTTCAGGTATAATAAAGTAGAAAGTACGTTCAAGACGACGCTCAAGACGTTTTCTATATTTCTCTTCGTCTTCTGCACTCATACGATCTCTTAGCTTCTCATCTACTAAAGGCATTAGCTCAACTTCAGTATCAGCTATACAAATTCTACTATTAACAAGTGTAAACGTCTGAGTTCTTCCAGGTCCACAATAAGATTGACATCCTATGATAAATTCGGCATTTGGTGCTTTCTTTTTTAATTTTGGAATTAAAGTTTTAAGATTAACCCCAAGGCAATCATCACATAATCTAAATGTTACTTTATCTTCAGTAACAATATTTTTATCATTTTGAGCCATATTATATCCTTTCATAATTTATTTGTTTGAAACTAGAATTTATTATATCATATATTGGTGATAAATAAAATTTTAAATACACTCTTTATAATGAAATCTTTTTGTACTTTTCCTTAGAATGGTATTTAATATAAATAGTGATGCAAATAAAATAAAGATATGCAATATTATTGTTGTAATTAGACTAATGAAAAATTCTTCTGGAACCATTTGAATTAAATTAGACTCTTCGGGACTTAATAGCCAAAGATCATTAGAAAAAAGAATCTGATGAAATTTAATCCAGAAGGCATTGAAATTATATGCAATAATGTAAGATAAAGTACCAATAATTATAAAGAAAGATAACAGAACTTTATTAAATATTCGTGAAATATAATAAATTGTATTCTTTTTACAGAGTATTACTAATGCTAAGGTTGATGCAGTGAATATTATCGCAAAAATTAACATTATGTTAAAACTGACATTATAGAGAGCTCTAACATCATACATATGAAGTATGTCTTTGTCAGAATACCAATCAAGATTTAACACTGTCTTATGGTTAAGATAGTCTAAAAGATTTATAGTATTATTTATTAATTCATCATATGTAGTCCCTATTTTAGGGGCTAAATTTTCTTTTTGATAGAATTTTTTGTAAAAATCTAAGTTGAAACAATTGTAAAATATTATAGCGAGAATTGCACTAATAAATAGTGAAAAATTTTCAATAATAATGAGAAGTTGTACTATGTATTTTTTCATTTTGCTACCTCCACACAACATTATAACATATTAACAATAAGAAGGAACAGGGTTTTCTTCTAATCAGGTTTACATATTTACACAAATTGACAAAAATATTGGAAATTATAAAAGTTTTTGAGTAAAAAACGTTTAATATTTATATGAATTATGGTAAAATATACACATATAGTTATTTATTTTGGGGGAAATCATGAATAAGTTTTTTAAGATCTATTTAGAGTTAAGAGAAAAAATAGAAAATAGGCAATACAGGTCTAATTCGCTCTTACCAAGTGAAAATGAGCTTGCGAGAGAATATGATGTTTCTAGGGAAACTATTAGGAAAGCATTGTTATTATTATTAGAAAATGGTTATATTCATAAAATACAAGGCAAGGGATCTATTGTTCTTGATGTTCATAGATGTCGTTTACCAGTGACAGGCCTTATGAGTTTTAAAGAACGTCGTCAATTTCAAGATGTCGATGCTGTTACTAAAGTAATAATAAATGAGGAAGTTGAAGCACCAGAATTTTTAGTAAGACTAGGTCTTGTAAAAAAAGGTGAAAAACTAATTTATCTTGTTCGTCAAAGAATAGTAGATGGAGAAGCGATCATATTAGATAAAGATTATATTAGAAAAAATGTAATTGATAATTTACCAACTGAACGAGTAGAAGAATCTTTATATGAGTATTTGGAAAATGATTTAGGAATCAAAATTTCATATGGAAATAAAGATTTCAAAATTGAGCCAGTCAATGAAGAAGATTTAACCTACATTGATTTAAATGGTCACAAACATATCGCTGTATTAAGAAGTGATGTGTATACAGAAGGCACTGATTTCCTTCATTACACTGAAAGTCGCCATAGAGTTGATAAGTTCTACTTTTCTGAATTTGCTAGAAGAACAGGAACTAAATCAAATTAATTAGTATAAAAAAACTTTGGATAAAGAAATTTTGTCTGAAGTTTTTTTATATAAAATTGTCTGGAAAAAAAATTTTTTTCGTATAGTTTTTTTGTTTTATATCTGTCTATCTGTTAATAATGAACTTCATAAATATTAAATAAGTATACAAATTTCGATAAAAGATTGTAAGCCTTTTCTTTGATAAAATAATGATTGAAAAATATTAAAATAGAGTGTATAATTAATATAACATTTAAATTTCCGGGAAATAATTACGGAAATATTTTTATTGGAGTGTGAGAAAAATGAAGATAGTTGTATTTTCATTAACTGGTAATTGTATGCGATTTGTAAATATGTGTAAGATTCCGGAAGAGGATATTATAGATTTATGGGATATCGATTATGAAGTTGATTTTGACTATATTTTAATTACACCAACAATTGGTTTTGGACAAGTTCCCGATGATGTAGAAGAGTTTTTAGAAGAGAATCACAAACATTTAAAAGGGGTAGTTGGTAGTGGTAATAAGAACTGGGGTAATAGATTCGCTAAAGCTTCAGAGACGATTAGTGAAAAGTATAATGTACCATTATTAATGAAAATTGAATTACATGGTAATACAAAGGATTTAATTAAATTTAAAAAAATATATTTGGAGAGTGTAGAGAATGGGGAAATTTAACCATATAGAATTGAATAATGAAGTAACAAAAAGAGGTGACAATGGCTTTTTCAAATTAGAAAAAGACGTTGAGGCTATTGAAGAATTTCTTCGTGAAGTAGACTTTCGCACAGTAAAATTTCAATCAGAAATGAAGAGATTAAGATATTTAGTAGAAGAGAATTTCTACTATAATATATTTGAAAAATACATTGAAGATGAAATTCTAGAATGTTTAGAACTTGCTGCAAACTTTAAGTTTGAATTTAAAAGTTATATGGCAGCGAGTAAGTTTTATAAAGATTATGCATTAAAAACAAATGATAAAAAGAAATATTTAGAGAACTTTAATCAGCACGTATTTATTGTAGCTATGTATTTAGCAGATGGGAATGTCGAGTTAGCTAAAGAGCTTATGATAGCGATGCTTGAACAAAGATTACAGCCTGCGACACCAACGTTCTTAAACTCTGGAAGAAGTCGTCGAGGGGAATTAGTATCATGTTTCTTACTAGAAGTTGGTGATTCTTTAAATTCTATAAACTACATTGATTCAACGGCTAAACAGCTTTCAAAAATAGGTGGAGGGGTTGCAATCAATTTATCAAAACTTCGTGCACGTGGTGAGAGTATCAAAGGCATTAAGGGTGTAGCTAAAGGAGTTATTCCTGTTGCTAAATCTTTAGAACAAGGTTTTTCATATGCTGATCAACTTGGACAACGCCCAGGTGCCGGTGCAGTTTATTTAAATATTTTCCATTATGATGTATTGGAATTTTTAGATACGAAAAAGGTAAATGCAGATGAAGAATTACGTCTTCCAACAATTTCTACTGGTATTATCGTGCCTTCATTATTCTTTGATTTAGCTCGTGAGAATAAAGATTTCTATATGTTTGGACCTCACTCAATATATGAAGAGTATGGCTTAGTATTAGATGATATTGATATAGCTAAACATTATGATGACTTTGTTGCTAATGAGAATGTTATGAAGCGTAAATTTGACGCTCGTGATATGCTTAACTTAATAGCTCAAACACAATTACAATCAGGATATCCTTACTTAATGTTCAAAGATAATGCTAATAAAAATCATGCACTTCGTGAAATTGGACAAGTTAAGATGAGTAACTTGTGTACTGAGATTTTCCAATTACAAGAGACTTCAGTAATTAAAGATTACGGTGAAGGAGATATTATTAAGCGTGATATTTCTTGTAACTTAGCTTCATTAAATATTGTAAATGTAATGGAAAGCAAGAAGATTAAAGAATCAATTTATTCAGGTATGGATGCATTAACATTTGTAAGTAATTCTACTAAGATTAAAAATGCACCTGGTGTAGTAAAAGCTAATGATGAGTTCCACTCAGTTGGTCTAGGAGCTATGAACCTGAATGGATACTTAGCTAAAAATTGTATTGCTTATGAAAGTGAAGAGGCGAAAGATTTCTCAAATGTATTCTTTATGATGATGAACTATTATACATTAGAGCGCTCAATGCAAATTGCTAAAGAAAGAAATGAAACATTTAAAGATTTTGAAAAATCAGATTACTACAATGGAAGTTACTTCACTAAATATATTGAAAATGATTATTTACCAGTAACAGATAAAGTAAAAGATTTATTTGAAGGAATACATATTCCAACAAGAGAAGACTGGAGAAGTCTGAAAAATAGAGTAAAAGAGAATGGTCTATATCACGCTTATAGAATGGCGATAGCACCAACTCAAAGTATCTCTTATGTTCAAAACTCAACATCGAGTGTATTACCGATTGTTGATAAAATTGAGCGTAGAAGTTACGGAAATGCTGAGACATTTTATCCTATGCCTTACTTGAGTCCAAAAACACAATGGTACTATAAATCAGCATTTACTATGGACCAAATGAAACTTATTGACTTAATGTCAGTTATTCAAGAACACGTAGACCAAGGTATTTCTGTGATTTTATTCGTAAATTCTGATATCACAACAAGAGAACTTGCTAGATATTATATTTATGCTCATCACAAAGGATTGAAATCACTATACTATACAAGAAATAAACTACTTTCTGTAGAAGAATGTACATCTTGTTCTATATAGAAAAGAGAGGAAAAATTACTAATTATGAAAGCAGTAAACTGGAATAAACAAGATGACTTAACTTTCATGTATTGGCGTCAAAATATTGCACAATTTTGGGTTGATACAGAGTTCAAAGTGTCAAAAGATATTAAAAGCTGGAACGAAGATTTAAATGATAAAGAACGTGAAGCATACAAAAAAGTATTAGCAGGTTTAACTGGTCTAGATACACAACAAGGTGATAAAGGTATGCCGCTTGTATCTTTACATACAGAAGATATGAGGAAACAAGCTGTATATAGCTTTATGGGAATGATGGAGCAAATTCATGCGAAGAGTTATTCTACTATCTTTACATCATTAATTCCTTCGCAAGAAACGGATTATTTATTAGATGAGTGGGTTCCAAGTAATCCAGAGCTTCAATATAAAGCCAAATTGATTGAAGATTACTACATGAAGTTGTTTAAGCCAGAAGTTCCAACATATGATTTATATATGGCTCGTGTTGCGTCGGTATTCTTAGAAAGTTATATTTTCTACAGTGGATTCTTCTATCCATTATATTTAGCTGGACAAGGTAAAGTAACGACTTCTGGAGAAATTATCCGTAAAATATTATTAGATGAAACTATTCACGGAAGTTTTACTGGATTTGATGCACAAGAATTATTCAAAACTTTAACTCCAGAAGAACAAGAACGTGCCGAAAAAGAAATGTATAAATTACTGTTAAATTTATACGAGAATGAATTGAAATATACTAAAGATATATATGATGAAATTGGTTTATATGAAGAAGTAAAAGACTATGTTGAATATAACGCTAATCGTGCTTTGGCTAACTTAGGATACCCAGGGTACTTTGAAGATAAAGAAATCAATCCAATCATTGAAAATGCGATGAATACTAATACTAAAAACCATGACTTCTTCAGTGTTAAGGGTGATGGATACGTAGTTAGTATGAATGTGGAATCAATTGAAGATGAGGATTTCATTTTCGAATAGGTAAAAGATATGAAAATATTATTAGTAAGACATGGTGAAACAAACTATAATAAAAATAGATTAATCCAAGGTCATAGCGACATTGAATTAAATGAAACTGGTAGAGGTCAAGCAACTTTTGCAGGCGAAAAGTTAACGAATCATAATATTGATTATGCTTTTAGTAGTCCTTTAAAAAGAGCGGTAGAGACAGCGAGACTTATGCTTGATAACTCTAATAATGAGCAAAATATTTCAAAAGAAATAACTACAGATGATCGCTTAATAGAAAAATTCTTTGGAGATTTTGAAGGTAGTACGTTTGAAGAGTATTTTTCTGCGCTTGAAGCTGAGCAAGGATTAGAGTCTATTGAAAAAGATGAAGATGTTTATGAAAGAGCTAGTTCATTTTTCAATGAAAAATATTTGAATCACAAAGATGAAACGATTTTAGTAGTATGTCATGGTGCTTTAATCCGTATATTTTTAAGAACTTTGGGATTATACCCTGAATCAAATATGCTGATTAATAACACTGCATTAAATGTAGTACATTATGATGGACAGAAATTTATATTAGAGAAATTCAATATATAGAAATATGGGGCTAGGAGAAATTAATCTTGGCCCTAATTCTTTTAGAAGGAGAATAATATGCGCATAATTTTAGCAAGACACGGAGAGACAGATTATAATAAGAATAAAATGGTTCAAGGGCATACTGATATTCCGTTAAATGAAGAAGGAATTCGACAAGGAATTGCTGCAGGTAAGAAAATTGAAGGCTATAATATTGATATAGCCTATAGTAGTGTTTTAGGTAGGGCATATGACACAGCAAGATATATGCTAGACAATTCAAATAGTGAAGATAATAAGAAATTATCAGTAATTAAAGACAAAAGATTAATAGAAAAATCATATGGAGAATATGAAGGTGTATCTTTTGCTGAATATGGGGCCGGTCTTAAGGCTGGGGAAACGAGAGGTATGGAATTAGATACAGATGCTGCAGACAGAGTAGAAGCATTCTTTAAAGAAAAATATGAGGAACACCCAGACAAAACTATGTTAGCTGTATGTCATGGTGGTTTAATTCGCTCTTTCTTAACTCAAAAAGGTATTAAAGAGGTAGGACGTGGAGTAATAGTAAATACTTCAGTTAGTATTCTTGACTATGATGGAGAGAAGTTTGAACTAATTGAATTTAACAAATAATTCATTGCTAATAGAGAAATACAGATTTCTTTGCTTTTAAGATTTTCATGGCGCTTTCTATTGACAAATAGTGTTAAATTCTTTATAATGTTAAGTAAACTAATATGAAACACATTGAAGAGATAAGTAGATTATAATTGATTCAAAACAGAGAACTTTCGGTTGGTGAAAGAAAGTAAGAAAAGATATACTTGAAAATGGTCTCGGAGTAATAATTATCTAATAGGTAATTACGTAGGTGCACGATATAGCACAACGATATGAACACGTATCGATAAAGGTGAATAAATATATTCACGAACATGGGTGGTAACACGATAGACTCGTCCCTATTACATAAGTTTGTAATAGTGGCGAGTTTTTTTATTTAAGATTATAAGAATAGTTAAGGAGACAAAACAATGCCAATATGTATTCAAAATGAATTACCAGTAAAAAATAAGCTGATAGAAGAGGGTGTAGTAGTAATAGAGGAAAATAGAGCGAAGAACCAGGATATTAGACCGTTAAGAATATTGATCTTAAATTTAATGCCGAAGAAAGAAGAAACTGAACGCCAATTATTAAGACTTCTAGGAAATTCTCCACTTCAAATAACTGTCGAATTTTTACATACGACTAGTCATGTAGCGAAAAATACAGCTCAATCATACTTAGAGAAATTTTATAAAACATTTGATGAAGTAAAAGATAAGTTTTACGATGGACTTATTATTACGGGAGCGCCAATTGAACATTTAGAATTTGAAGAAGTTAATTACTGGGGAGAATTGAATAGCATTTTTGAATGGAGTAAGACTCATGTGTTCTCAACATTAAATATCTGTTGGGCAGCACAAGCAAGTTTATATTATCATTTTGGTGTAAAGAAAGAGCAAGTTGATGATAAGATATTTGGGGTTTTTGAACATGATGTTCTTATAGAAAATCACACATTAACACGAGGATTTACAGATACTTTCTTAGCTCCTCATTCTAGACATACTAAGATAGAGGAAGAGAAGCTACCTACTATTTCTGAACTTGATGTACTAGCTAAATCAGAAGAGGTTGGAACACTTCTTGTTGCGACTAAAGATTTAAGAAAAATATTTGTGACAGGGCACATTGAATATGATGCCGATACACTTCATAATGAATATATTCGTGATAAAAATAGTAACTTACCTATAGAAGTTCCGGTGAATTATTATCCAGGAAATGATGATACTAAGACTCCTAAAAATAGATGGAGAGGTGTAGCTTACTTATTCTATCACAACTGGTTAAACCAAGTTTATCAACAAACACCATATGATTTAACTGAATTATCAAAATAAGACAAAAATAATAGACTTTACAGATATGCTTTAAACATATTGTAAAGTCTATTTTAATTGTCTTTTTAGTTATCTTTTTTATCGTCTTGTTTTGTTGAATTTTCTTCTTCAGTTAGACCTGAAATTGATTTTTTAAATGATGTGAACATTTTTCCTATTGATTCTCCAAGTTCAGGTAGACGTTTAGGACCGAAGATGATTAGAGCAGCTATAATAAGAACTATAACTCCAGGAGCCCCGATATCACGTAAAAATCCCATTATTTTTCACCTCTTTTGTTGTAAATATACTTGCTAATAACGATACTAATTTCATAAATTAAAATTAATGGTATTGACATAACGATATCACTGATAAAGTCAGCAGGTGTAATAACGACAGCTATTACTATTAGTATAAAATATGCGTATCTTCTATTACGTGTTAAAAATACTGGTGTTAGAATACCTAGTGATGTTAAAAATGCTACAACAACAGGAAACTCAAAAAGTATAGCTATCGGTATTGTTGTGTTAATAACAAATGATAGATAGTTTTGAGCTGTTAATTGTGTATTGAACAAGTCATCACCAATAGAAAGAAGCACATTTAAAATAGCAGGGGTTACTAGAAAGAACCCGAAGATTAAACCTACTGTGAAGCAAATGAATACTGCTGGTATATAAGCGAGTAAAGCACGAGCTTCTTTTTCTTCTAAAGCAGGTTTTATAAATGCCCAAATTTGATAACAGATAAATGGTATCGAAAAGGTAAAGGCACAAATACCTGCGAGTGTTAGATATATCCATAGTATATCATTAGGTCCAAGAACAATCAATTTATTATTAAAATTACTTGTTAAAAATTTATAAATATCTGTAGACCATAATAAACTAACCATGAAAGAGACAATAAAAAACCCAAGGCTTAGTATTAGTCTCTTTCGTAGTTCAGTCAGATGATCTACGGTAGAAATTTTATCTCCATATTTCATCATTCGTTACCTATTTATTTTTAGATTTTTCATAAAATATACTAATAGCCACAACTGCGATATAAATTAGTTGAGCAGTTACTACTTCATAACTAGGATAAATTCCTAAGATTTCTATAGTAGGTAGGTAGTCTATAATATGATTTGAAATAATATCAGTTATTTGTAGAGCGTGTATACTTACTCCAAGCATCTTGAATCCTAGAATATAGATTAACCAAGATAGCACTAGAAATACTTTACTGATAGGAAGTTTTCCTGAGGCTTTTACCATAATTATACCGATAATAATCAATGCAACAATAGCAAGAGCTATACCAACTAATAAGTTAGTTGTTGAAATAAGTGGCATGATTCCAGCGTAGAATAGTATAGTTTCGGCACCTTCTCTAAATACAGCTAGGAAGCTAAGAGTGAACATAGATACGAAGCTTCCAGTTGAAAGTACTAGATTTAGTTTAGTGTCCATGTATTTTTTCCATGCTTTAACTGAACTCTTGCTATGTAGCCAAATTCCGATACCTATCATCATTACTACTGCGAAGATACCAACTACACCTTCAATAATTTCACGGTTAGTACCTGATGATAGAGCAGGGAATGAGTATTTTAAGACTACAGCAGCTAGTATACTAGAAAGAATTCCAACTAGTGCCCCAGCATATATCCAAATTAGTCCTTTTCTTTGTTTTGCCGCTTTTAATGCGCTGGCTAAAGAAAGAACGATAATAAGTGCCTCCACACCTTCACGAAGTAAAATCAGCATAGAATCTAATGCAGTATAGTTAGACTTCGTATCGATTTTAGAAAGCTCTGAAATCAAGTTTTTAAGTTGATCTTGGTATTTTTGTTCGCTACCTTTAACCATAATAATAGGAGTTTCACTCTCTACTTTAGTATATAACGAAGCGTTACGTGTGCGAACTTCACCTTCGATAACAGGCCATACTTCAATGAATTTCTTCATTTTTTGAGATCCTTGAGCGTTGTTGCCATCTTTGAATGCTGAGTAACTTTCTTCAAGAAGTTTTATACCTTGTTCAAGTGTTTTTACATCTGAAGATTGGTCTAGTTTTTTTCCTGCCAGAAAGTCATCTAGGTAGTTTTTTAAATCTGTTAAATACATTTTTGTAGTTTGATAGTCGTAAGGCTCAACTTCCATTGAACTACGAAGAAATGACATTGTTGTCTCGACTTTGCCGTAGTAGGCAGGTTCGAGAGTTCTTACAATGCCTTCATTTCTAACCCAAGCAGCATTGTATTTTACATACTCTGCTTTCATAGTTCCTACATTTTTAGTGTCAACAGCTTTTTCTAGTTTATCAAAAGCAGGGAAGAGTTTTGTTTTAAAAGCTTTCTTTTCTGCTTCTATATCTAGAGGGTTTTGTTCATTTTCAAAAGCAAGTAAGGCAGTTGATAGCTCTCTTAGTTGCTCTTCATTGATATCATTTGATTTTAAAGTTTGTTTAACTTTTTTTCCAGCTTCAGAATCTGAATTTTTCGTTATTTCGAATTCTGTTTTAAATTCTTCAATTAATTTTTTAGCTTTTTCTTGTTCGTTATTTTTTATCGCTGTATTTGCATCAGTAATTTTTATAAAAAGATTACTGTATGATTCTTTTGCAACTATAGTATTTAAGAATGGTGAGCTAAAACTAAAAAGTAAGATAAAGGCTAAGATAATCTTAGTCAAAAAGTTTTTGGCCAATATATTCACCCTCCTTAATTCCTCCAAAACATGCGAATAGGCCACTACCTATATGAGTAATGTATTCATTCATTTTATCTTCATTCCCAAGACTATTTTGGATTGAAATAAATTGTTTTGGATCTTTTTGGAATGAGATAAATAGTAGGCCGGAGTCAAACTGACCTGTAGTTTCATTTATACCATCTGAATAAGAATAAGAACGTCGCAGTAGTTCTACACCAGGTTTATGTGCTAAGTGGACGTGAGAAGTTACAGGAATTAAAGGTTTACCATCTGGACCTTTTTTGTTTAGATCTATTGGAGCAAATTCATCAGTTTCACCAAAAGGCGCTCCACTATCTTTATATCTTCCAAAGGTATTTTCCTGTTCATTTAAACTTGTTCTATCCCACGTTTCTAGATGCATTTGAATACGTCTTACAGCCATGTAACTTCCATCTTTCATCCAGTTGTTTTTATCGCACCATACGATTTTGTCAAATTGCTCCTCTTTAGTGGCATTAGCAGTACCATCTTTAAAACCAAAAAGGTTACGTGGTGTTTCAATACGATTACCGATTGCCGCGAAACCAGATTGGCTCCATTTCATAGTCACTGTAGAACGAGCTTTTCTAACTAGGTTACGAACAGCGTGGAATGCTACTTGCTCATCGTCTGCGCATGCTTGGATACAAATATCTCCACCTGTATATTTTTCTTTAAGCTGTTCTCTAGCAAATGGTGGTAGATCTTTAAATTCTTCAAGATTCTTGTTTTCTAAATTCATTTTTTTTAGGAAACTTGGACTAATGCCAAAAGTTAGAGTTAAGCGGTAGGGGTTTAATCCTACCGTTTCTCCCGTATCTTTTGGTGGTAAATAATGGTTTTTAAGAGCAGGTTCAACTAATTCACCGTTCATTAATTTTTCACTATATTTAGTCCATTCTTTAAACATTTTAATGACATCATCACGTTTAGTAGAGTGTAAATCTAATACTACGAAATAAGCGCATTTTTGCATTAGAGTAGTAATTCCAGCTTGGTGTTTACCGTAGAAACTAATTTTTTCATCGCCGTCAGCAATAACTCTATTATTTTCGGCTTTGTTTGCGAAAAATCCCCCAAGAGCAGAGGCTCCAACAACGGCTCCAGCTCCGGTCATTCCAGCTTTTTTTAGGAAATCACGTCTTGTTATTTTTTTATCAATCCATTTTTTACCAGATTCTTCCATATTACTTAGCCTCTTCGTCTAAAATTACACCCATTTGTGAAAGTGGTTCACCTAATTTAGTTACTGCTTCAGAAAGTTCTTTCGTATTTTCTTTAGTCAAGTCAGTATATAGTTTATAGTGTTTATCATCAGTTTTATACTTATCTAATAGTTTATTAATTGTAGCAAATTTTTCAGTCAAATCACTTGCTAATTTACTATCTTTTTTCTCGATTAAAGGTTTGAAAATTTTGAAGATTTCTTCAGCGCCTTCTATATTAGCTTTAAAGTCATAAAGGTCAGTGTGAGAGTAGATTTCTTCTTCACCTGTGATTTTTTGAGTTGCAACTTCGTTAAGTAAGTCTACAGCTCCAGTTACCATTAAGTCTGGAGTAACTTCAACAGTAGCAACTTTAGCTTTTAATTCTTTAATATCTTTTACTAGTTGCTCAGCATATTCTTCAGTACCTTTAGTAGTATTTTTTTCCCACATAATTTTTTCTATTCTATGGAATCCGCGCCATCCGTCTTCAGTTTTATTTTCTTCAAGGTAGTCAGCAAGACGGAAGTCGATGTTTACATCTAATTCTCCGAAGCTTTCTGCGATTGGTTCTGAACGTTCATATGCCATACGAATAACAGGGTATTGTTTTTTAGCTTCTTCTAAATTTCCTGCTTTAATAGTTTCAGCAAATTTTTCTGTATCTTTAAGTAGTGTATCAACTTGATTTTCTACAAATTTTTTGTAAAGCTCAGTAGCTTGTTTAAGTTGTTCTTTTGTTCCTTTTGATGTATCAACTTGTGCTGATTTATTCTCTTCCTTTTTATCAGATTTAGTAGCACATCCGCTAATTACGATAGTTCCAGCCATTAGGGCTAAAAATAATTTATTTTTTTTCATTAATTTAAACTCACTTTCATGATTAATATTTGTTATATTATAAATTATAATCATTATCAGTTAGAAAGTAAAGTGATAAGAAACAAATTTTTTGAAAAAGAAAAGTTATACATAATTAATAAAATTTTTATTAAGAAACTAAAAAATAACGTCCATACTTTTTGGTGACAATTATATTTTATTATTTTAAATAATTTTGAGTAAGTACTCAAAACAATTAATTGAAAGTGACAAAATAATATTGTGTAATGGACAATATTATTTTTAGTATTGTTAGAAAATCGCTATAGAAGAGAACATTGTTAAAATAATAATGAAAAAGAAGGAATAAAATAATTCATGAAACAAAAATTAAAAACTTTCGCAACATCAAAGTGGTTTGATTTGCTAGGTGTAACTTTAGTTATTAGCATTGCTATTGCTTCGGGGTGTTTATCAACAAGATTAGATAAGTATGTAAATTGGGGGACTTGGACTGCATTTGTTCCATTTGGATTTATTTCAGTGATTAATGTCGGAATCTCTATGTTATCTACAAGATTTACTGGTAAATTAAGCAAACTAGGTAATTACCTAGGAATTATTAATGCTTTATTGTCAGGAGTAATCGATTATATTTTGGGAAATAAAGCCGCAATTATCACATATCCTGTTACATTTTTGATTTATTTAGGTGCAATATATGTATGGAATAAATCTAATGATAAACCAAATACGTTAACTAGAAAAAAAATATATATGGTTGTAGTAAGCATCGTAGTTATTGCGTTTGCCTTTTCTTATTTGACAAACTATATTGGTTATGGTGGTAATATGTCTACTTTAGCATATATTACAACAATTGCGTTTGCCTTTTCATTAGTAGGAAATGGGTTAAATATATTTAAATTATCTACACAATGGCAATTCTAGCTATTTTATAATATTGTTCAAGTTGTAAAAGCATTAGTTCAAGGGAATTTTGCTAATGTTGGTAAATATATTTTCT
Organism: uncultured Gemella sp.; assembly: GCA_963525505.1. Classification (GTDB taxonomy): domain Bacteria; phylum Bacillota; class Bacilli; order Staphylococcales; family Gemellaceae; genus Gemella. The sequence continues at coordinate 97 of CAURKK010000022.1, read as the reverse complement.
ATATCATTAATAGCATTGGAGCATTATTTGTTTGGAAAGATTCAGAAAAGTAAGGGGTATTGTTATAATACCTCTTATCTTTTTTTAGACTGATGAT
>CAURKK010000021.1:0-19108 GCA_963525505.1 uncultured Gemella sp. | reverse complement strand
TTCAAATGAAAGGTAAATTCATAACAGTAGAAGGTTCAGATGGTTCAGGGAAAACGAGCTTTATCAACTTTGCTACAGAATTTTTAAAAGGAAAAGGGTATAAAGTAATTACTACTCGTGAGCCAGGTGGTACGGACTTTAGTGAAAAGGTACGAGAACTTCTTTTCGATAGTTCAAACGACATTGATGCTAAAACTGAGAGTCTACTATTTTGTGCGAGTCGTCGTGATCATATAGTGAAAAAAATACTTCCATACGTAAATGATGGCTATATAGTGATATGTGATCGTTTTGTAGATAGTTCAGTGGCCTATCAGTCTTATGGACGTGGTCTTAACAAGCAGGATATACTAGATATTAATGCCTATGCAACTGATAATTTAGAGCCTGATTTAACATTATACTTTTGTGTAGATGTTGAGGTAGGGCTAGCTCGTACCAAAAATAGAGATGATAATAATCGAATGGATCAAGAAAGTTTAGATTTTTATAAAAATGTCAAAAGCGGTTATGATGATCTTTCAAAAGAACATAGTGAGCGTATTAAAGTAATTGATGCTAGTGATACGTATGATAATGTGCAAAAAAAAGCACTTTCTATATTGGAAGGATTTTTGAACAATGAACTTTAGTAAAGATACAGTTGTAATAAAATCTTTAACAAATACATTAAAAACAAATAAACTATCCCATGCCTACCTAGTAGTAGGCGAGGATAGTTTATATTCTGATGAGTTTATTTTAAGTTTTGTTAAAGCAATATTTTGTTTAGAAAATAAAGATAAAGAATTTTTCAGTTGTGAAGAATGTAAAAATTGTCGTAGTATAAATCATGGTAACTATGTTGATTTTTATAAATTAACTAGTGAAACTTCAATAAAAAAAGATGAAATTCAAACATTAAAATCGGATTTAAGCGTTAAATCATTTTACGGAAAAAAAATATATTGGATAAAAGATATAGAAAAAATGACAGAACAAGCAGCTAACAGTCTTCTTAAATTTTTAGAGGAACCAGAAGATGATATTATTGCTATTCTTAGTTGTAAAAATATTAGTGCAGTTTTACCAACTATTATTTCTCGTTGCCAACAAATAAAATTAGTTGGAAAAAGTGAAAATGATGAAGTTGAAACTAATGAGGAGTTAACTCGACTAATAGCTGAGTATGCTAAAAGATACATTAGAAAACCTCATCTAGCAAATATTTATATCCTAGAAAAATTAAAAACAAAAGAAGATATAGTCGAATTTTTTAAACACTTGAGCATTCAAACAACTACTAGTTATACTGATAATAATTTACATGATGTAGTTAATATTAGTAAAGTTCAGGAGAAAATTTTATTAGCTCTAAGTGATTTGAATTCTAATGTTAATGCAACTTTAGTCTTAGAGAAATTTCTTTTTACAATTCTATTAGATAATAATAATTTAGATTTTTTATTGTGAGGTTAGCATGGAAGATAATTTAAGAATTGATACAGTTTCGAAAAATTATAAAATCTTACAAAAAGTTGATCATTATAGTATGTCAACAGATTCTTTTTTACTACCTTATTTTGCGAATGTACCTAGAAGTTTTAAGAAAAATATTATCGAACTTTGTAGTGGTAATGGTGGAATTTCAATTATTCTTAGAGAAAAATCTGACGCGAAAATTGAAATGTTAGAAATACAAGAGGATTTAGTAGAATTAACTAAAAAAAGTTTAGTATTAAATGATATAATTAATGTTGATGTGAAAAATGGGGATATAAAAGATGTAAAAGAGTATTATAGACCATCATCATTTGATTATGTAATCTGTAATCCTCCATATTTTCCTGTAGAGAATATGCCGAATCAACGAGAAAAATTTAATCATAATATTTCACGACATGAGATTTTATGTAATCTAAGTGATGTAGTTCAAGCGATTAGATATCTTGTTAAACAGAATGGTAAATTTTCATTGGTTCATAGAACTTATAGGATAAGTGATATTATTTCTGAATGTGAAAAAAATGGATTAGCTATTAAACGAATAAGATTTGTTTATAGTAAACCAACAAGTGAAACTAGTAAGATAGTATTAATAGAAGGAAGTATCTCGAAAGTTAGTGATATTAAAGTAGAACAACCGTTTTATATTTACAATGAAGATGGTAGTTATACAGATGAAATGAAGAAAGTGTATGGTATTTATGAGTAGTTTTATGTATGTAGTTGAGTGTTGTGACAAAACTTGGTATACTGGATATACGACAGATATTATTAGAAGAATAAAAACTCATAACGCCAAAAAAGGAGCGAAATATACTAGAGTAAGAGTACCGGTAGAGCTCATATATTATGAAGAATTTGATACTAAGAGTGAAGCAACACGTGCAGAAAGTTCATTCAAAAAACTAACACGAGGAAAAAAGGAAGAGTATATTTTATTAAATTTGGATACAAATAAAAAGCAAGAAATAAAAGATTTTAATATGAAAATAAAGGATAAATAACTATGTTATATTTAGTAGGAACGCCGATAGGTAATTTAGAAGATATTACATTAAGAGCATTAAGAGTGCTAAAAGAAGCGGATATTATAGCTTGTGAAGATACAAGAAATACACAAAAATTATTGAATCATTATGAAATAAAAGGTAAAAAACTACTTAGTTATCACGAACATAATGAGGATAAGATGAGTGACAAAATAATAGAATACTTAGAAGAAGGATTAGACATAGCGTTAGTAACTGATGCAGGTATGCCTTGTATTTCAGATCCAGGTTATGTATTAGTAGATAAAGTAAAAAGTGCAGGGCTTGACGTTGTTGCTTTACCTGGAGCTAATGCAGGACTTACAGCGCTTGTAGCTAGTGGAATAGAATCTTATAACTATACTTTTTATGGGTTCCTACCACGAAAAACTAAAGAACTTAAACAAAAGTTAGAAATTATTTTGAACTCAAAAACAACTGGTATTTTGTATGAAAGTCCACATAGGGTGAAGAACTTAGTGGAAGAAATTTCAAAAATTTCACCGACAAGAAAAATTGCAGTAGCGAGAGAACTTACGAAAATGTTCGAACAAATTGAAACATTTGAAGCTAATGTAATACTAGAAATGCTAGGTGACAAGATTAAAGAAAAAGGGGAGTTTGTTGTTATTATCTCTCCATCTAGAGAAGAAGAATCTCAAGACCTTAATCTAAATGATATTGCAAATGAAATTTATGAAAAAGTACAAAGTGGTGTAAAAAAATCAGAAGCTATTAAAAATACTGCTAAAGAATACGGCATAAATAAAAAAGAGGTTTATAGTTTGTATCATGAAAAATATGATTAGTTTCATAATAGTAAATATATTAATTGTAATATTTCTAATTGCCGCGATTCATATTAAAATATTTTTCCTACCTTTAACTGTATTTGTATTCCTAAATATATATCTAATATATAGAAAAAGTTCAGATTTAGATAAAAATGAACAGAAGAAAAAAATTATGTTGCATAATGTTAAGAATTCTTTAGGAGTAATTCTAGGATATACTGAAGCACATAATGATGAATTAATTACAAAAGAAGAACTAGATGAAAGAATCAATGAAGAGATTCAAGAAATAGTTTCAATGATAAAAGACGAGATTTATAAGTAAATCTCGTCTTATTCAATCCACATAAGATAATTTAAGGTTAGTGAAGTATTAATAAAGTAAAGTATAAACTTTTTTATTCATTGTAATTGTTAATAATTCTTTTATTTTCTCTTGATTTTTTTCTACGTTTTTTCCAAGTATTTGCAGAAAAGAAAACTATTAATGGCATTAGTTCTAATCGACCTAGTAGCATAGAGACAGTCAATACAGTTTTAGTAAAATATGGAATTTCGGAGAAATTACTCATAGGCCCATAATGGTTGAATGCTGGTCCCGCATTACTAATAGATGTTACCGTTAAAGAAATAGCATCTTCAAAGTCGTTAATTTGGAATGTTATTAAGAATAGAATAATAACATATACAAAACCAAAAAGTAATAAATAATTAGAAAGAGGAGTAGTGTCTTTAATAACTTTCCCATCGATTTTAAACATTGTAATTTTTCTAGGATTCAATGCTTTACTTATGCTTTGTTTGGCATTTTTTACAAAGAAAATAAGACGTGGTATCTTAATTCCACCAGCTGTTCCACCTGTGCAACCACCTACAATCATTAAAATTAAAATAATCATTTTCGAAAATACTGGCCAAATATTAAAATCATTATATGTAAAACCAGTTGTCGAAACAACTGACGATACAGTGAAAAATACATCTAGTAGACTGTGATTAGGAGTATCATATGAACGATAAATATCTAAAAACATAATCACAGAAAGTATTGAAATCATTCCAAAAAACCATCGTAATTCTTCACTTTTTAGAACCTTAAAGTATCTTTTAAATACAATAAAATAGATTAAACTTAAATTCATAGAGAAAATAAGCATAAAAATAGCTATTACTATTGTTATATATGTGCTATTATAATACGCAATTCCCGCATTTCTTACAGAAAATCCTCCTGTACCTGCAGTTGAAAAAGCAAGGTTAATGCTATCAAAAATGCCGATACCACCAAATAGTAATAGGAAGAAAAGTATAACCGTAAGTGTTATATAAATTCCATATAAGTAGATAGCTGTTTGTTTCATTGAGGAAACGACCTTACCGAAATATGGACCAGGAACCTCAGCTTTTGCAATATGAATAGTATGAGGAGAACGAGGTAAGATTGCAAGAGCAAATACGATAACCCCCATACCGCCTATAAAATGAGTAAAACTTCTCCAAAACAATAAACTATTGCTTAATTTTTCAACATCTTCTAGTATAGACGAACCAGTTGTTGTAAATCCGCTTACTGTTTCAAAGAAACAATCTATATAATGTGGTATTTCTCCGGATAAGTAGAAAGGAAGAGCCCCTAATAGAGAAAATATAACCCACGTTAATGTAACTATTACATAGCCTTCTCTTTTGTAAAAATCTCTTTCTACAACATCTTTAGTAAAAAAATGAAGAATAGCTGATAAAATAAAAGTCAATAAGATGGTGCTGAAAAATGAATTTGTAACTAATGTAGGTTCCTTATAAATTATTGATACGATTGTTGGTAAGATTAATAATCCAGCTAAGAGCATTAACATCTTACCAACAACATTAAAAATCATTTTAAAATTCATACGTTACCCCCTAGTAAGAATATCATCGATATGTTCTAATTTTTGTTGATAACTAACTACAACAACATTATCGTTAACTTTTAATTCATCGTCACCATTAGGGAAAATTTGTTTATTATTTCTTATAATAAATGCGATTAACATATTATCGTTAATATCAAGATCTTTTAATTTAGTGCCAATTACCTTACAATTATCGCTATTTATTTTAAACTCAATAACTTCGGCTTTACTGTTAGCGATACGAAAGAAACTCTCTATATCAGAAGCTCGACTTCCTTGTAGAGATTTAGTATATTTTTTTATTATATTTCCAACAATTTCTTTAGGTGTAATATATGAATATTGGCCGATATCTTCTGCTATCTGTTTAAGTGAAGCACGATTAACCTTTGCGACAGTTTTTTTAATGCCAAGTTTATCTGCATATAGATTAATAATAATATTTTCTTCATCAAGTCCCGTAAGAGATATACAACTATCGAATGTCTGAATTCCTTCTTCAATTAGTGTATCACGATCACTTCCATCAGCCCATATAACATCAATTTCAGGAAAAGTTTCACTTAGAGAAATCGCTTTGTCTTTATCTATTTCTATAACTTTTGTATAAAATGATGCTTTTTGTAAAAATTCAACAAGGTAATAAGCAACTTTACCTGCCCCGATAATTAAAGAGGATGTTACTTTTTTCTCTAAATTATCTTTGTTTCCTAAAAGTTTATAGAATTTTTTTAGATTCTTATTAGAAGCAGTAATATGGACCTTATCTCCTACCTCGAACACATAATTACCACGTGGTACAAATACTTGACCTTGTCTTTCTACTAGACAAACTAGTGAAGGAAAATCAATAAAGTTTTTACTTTCAATAAGAGAAACACCGTTTAGAATACTATTTTCATTTATTATAACTTCTAATATATTGAATTGATTGTTAGAAAAACTTTCTACTTTAATCGCTGTTGGATATTTTAACATGTAGAAAATTTGTTTAGCTGCTTCATACTCAGGATTCACCATAAGGTCAATACCTAATGATTGTTTTATGAATTCTTTTGTCTTAGAATATTCAGGATTACGTATTCTTGCTATTGTGTATTTTGTGCCTATTTGTTTAGCGGCTATACATGCAATCATATTAATCTCATCACTCGTTGTAACAGAAATAAACATATCAGCATTTGCAGCATCAGCTTCTAGAAGAATATCTGAGTTTGCACCGTTGCCGATTAAACCGTTAATATCATATGTTTCAACAAGTTTTTCGACACGTCTTTCATTTGTGTCAATAATTGTTACTTCATCAAACGTGTTGGAAAAATCAGCACAAAGAAGCTCACCAACTTTACCACCACCGACAATAATTACTTTCACTTTTATACTCCTTTTTTTAATGATATTCATATTATAACTCATAATGAAATAAAATGCTACAAAGTTATTGATATGTATTGATTGCTAATGAATATGATAAATATTTAATTTTTGTTTACATAAAAATTAACTTTCCCAAATTATGTAATATTGAAACAAAAATAGTAATTTTTGATAATTTTGTTGAATAACTAAAAGTATTTAGCTCGTCAAGTGGATTTTGGAAAATATTGACTAAATAGATTAAAATATTTTAAAAATGAAATAAGTGGAAATAATAAAATATTATAATGAATAGTGATTAAATGTAATAATAACAGTGTAAATGTTGTAACAAGGTATGTTAAAATATTTCGATTTATGTTATAATTAGTGTTGGGAAATAATCTAATCATTTTATTCTTAAAGATAAATTGAGAAAAGGAGGAACAAAGTGGCGAAAATAACTAAACAGGACATAGACTATATTTTTGAAAATATTGATATAGTGAGTCTAGTTAGTGAATACGTAAAATTAGAAAAAAGGGGACAAAACTATTTAGGATTATGTCCATTTCATAATGAGAAGACTCCGTCATTTACTGTTTCTCCAGAGAAAAAAATTGCCCATTGTTTTGGATGTGGTAAAGGCGGTAACATATTTCAGTTTGTATCACTAATCGAGAATATTACATATAATCAAGCAATCGTAAAGCTAGGGACAAGGTTAGGGCTAGATATAGAGTCAAATAGTAATAAAGAAGAGCGTTATGATTTAAATAATGAGCATGATTTGATGTATTATGGGCATATGCTTTTAGCAGATTATTATAATTATATTCTAATGAATACAAAAGAAGCCGAAGAGGCACTTAAATATTTATTAGATAGGGGACTTAGTGTTGATGTAATCAAACATTTCAATATAGGTTATGCCCCAAGGGAGAATAATATCGCTTTAAACTTTTTCAACTCAAATAAAATTGATCTAAATATAATGGTTGAAGCTGGTCTGTTAGGAAAAAATGAAACTGGAGATTACTATGATGTTTTTAAAGACCGAGTAATGTTTCCTATAAAAAATAATCAAAATCAAGTTGTAGCATTTTCTGGAAGGACTATGTCTTCCGACAAAGGTGTCCCGAAATACTATAATACGCATGAAACGAAAATTTTTGAAAAAAGAACAGTCCTATATAACTTTTCAGATGCCCGAGCATTTATAGCTAAAGAAAATGAGGTGATTTTCTGTGAAGGATATATGGATGTTATTAAAGCTCATCAAAATGGTATAAAAAATGCAGTGGCATTGATGGGGACAAATATAGATAATAATAAATTGAACGAGATTCTCTCTCTTGTTAGTAAAGTTACGCTAAGTCTTGATAACGACGAAGCGGGATCGAAAGCACAGATAGAAATAGGAAATAGAATTATTCAAAAAACTGATAATGTCTATAAATTAAGATTTTCAGGAGCGAAGGACTTAGATGAATTTTTGACAGAAAAAAATTCAAAAAATCCAGATTTTGATGCAGAAAATTATTTGAAAAATAATAAAGATCATTATATTAATTATAAAATTGAATATTGTAAAAATGATTCAAAATCAAATATAGAACAGCGCATTAAATATAAAAATGAAATTTTAGGCAATATTGCTTATATTGAAGATGAATCACTAAAATACATATTGCTTACTAATTTGGCAGAGAATTTCGGTATCGAACGCCAAGTTCTTCTTAAAGAATTAGGTCAAGTAAATGTGAAAAGAAAAAAAACGGTAGAACAATGGGTAGCTCCAACTAAACCTGAACTACTTTTTAGAGTAACAAATTATGACAAAAAATTGTGTAAGTTATTTAAATACTTTTTTGTCGATAGGGCACTGTTTGTAGAAAAATACAACGAATTAGAACAATGTTATTTTCCTCAAGAGGTATTTTTAAATTTAATGGATTATTTAGTTATTTATTATAATAATAATATTGAATTCCATATTCATAAGTTTATTCATAGTCTTGAGGATGAAGAGGTTATTAGACTCGCAACATATATTGATGAGAATGATTTTTTAATAGAAGATAATCCATCTAGTGAAGTTGTAACTGACTATATAAAGTATTTTTCTAGAAAAGAAATTACTTTAAAAGAAATTAAAGATCGTCTTAGGGTTGCTATACAAGAAATGGATATAGAAACTCAAAAAGAGCTATTATTAAAATTAAAACAATTGAAAAAATAAAGAGGAGAAGAACATGGTTAAAAAAGTAAAAGATTTCGAGACAATTAAAAAAGAATTGCTAGATAAAGGTAAAAAACAAGGTGAATTAACTCAAGAAGAAATTGTTGATGCATTATCAAAATTAGACATTTCTTCTGAAGCTATGGATGATTTCTATGAGGAATTAAATAATGAAGATATTATTTTAATTAATGCAAATCACGTAGAAGAAGAGGAAGAAGAACTAGATTTAGAAGATTTATCAGTTCCAGCTGGAATTAGAACAAATGACCCTGTAAGAATGTACTTAAAAGAAATTGGTAAAGTTCCATTATTATCAAAAGAAAAAGAATTAGAGCTTTCTAAGATTATTGAAACAGGAACAGAAGCGGAAAAAGAACAAGCTAAAAAAGATTTAGCTGAAGCTAACTTACGTCTTGTAGTTAGTATTGCAAAGCGTTATGTAGGACGTGGAATGCTATTCTTAGATTTAATTCAAGAAGGAAACATGGGATTAATTAAAGCTGTTGAAAAATTTGACTATTCTAAAGGATTTAAGTTCTCAACATATGCAACATGGTGGATTCGTCAAGCGATCACACGTGCAATTGCCGACCAAGCAAGAACAATTCGTATTCCTGTTCACATGGTTGAAACAATTAACCGTCTGATTCGTATTCAAAGACAATTACTTCAAGATTTAGGACGTGAACCAAAACCAGAAGAAATTGCTAAGAAAATGAATATGACTCCAGAAAAAGTACGAGAAATATTAAAAATAGCTCAAGAACCAGTATCATTAGAAACACCAATTGGTGAAGAAGATGATTCACATTTAGGAGATTTTATCGAAGATAAAGATGCGCAATCTCCAGTTGAACATGCAGCAAATGAACTATTAAAAGAACAACTAGAAGAAATTTTAGAAACACTTACTGATCGTGAAGAAAATGTATTAAAATTACGTTTTGGTCTAAAAGATGGTAAGACTCATACTCTAGAAGAAGTAGGTAGTGCATTTGGTGTGACACGTGAACGTATTCGTCAAATCGAAGCTAAAGCAATCAGAAAATTAAAACATCCATCTAAGCTTAATAAATTGAAGGGGTTCATGGAATAGAAATTTTCAATTGTAAAGGTTATATGTAGTATTGTTCTACATATATATAATTTAATATGAAGTAACAATAAAAAAGGCAGTTTTTTACTGCCTTTTTTATTTGAGATTTTTTGATAATTATTGTATTAGATTTATGTTGTAATATATTAAAATTAATATTTTTATAATCAAAATTATATTATAAATGGTTTAGATTTTTGTTTACAAATTATATTATAATAATAACTAAAATGTAAAAAAATACATTAATAAATTCAGTTATAACACAATAAAAATACAAAAAATGAGAAAATAAATTAATGGAGATATTAGATATTATAGATATAGAAATATAAATAAATTGATTTATTGTAAACTGTGTTATATAATAGTCTTGAAGATAAAAAAAGAACCCAAGGAGGAAAAATATTATGGAAAAGAAGGAAAAAATGAAACATCCTAAAGGTCTTCATTTAATTAATGTGACAACTGTTATACAAAATTTTTATGCATACGGTATAATTGGATTCATGATTCTGTTCTTCACAACAGGAACAGCAGAAGGTGGACTAGGCCTTGAAAAAGGTTTTGCTGTAACGTTATACGGATATTACGCTGCTGCCGGCTACATGATGGCTCTTATTGGTGGTTGGTTAGCTGATAAATATTTGGGTCTTCAAAAATCTATTATATTGGGGACATTATTTAGTTGTATCGGTTATATTGCTTTGTATTTCTCAACAAGTGAATTATGGACGGTAATTACAAGTTTAATTCTGTTACTTGTTGCAGCTGGTATCGGTAAAGGTAACATCAGTGCGATAGTAGGTGCATTATATGAGCGTGACCAAGTAACGATGAAAGATGCAGCTTATAGTATCTTCTATATGGCTATCAATATCGGAAGTTTATTCGGACCTATTGTATTTGGTTTAATTACTGATAGTTGGTTCGCTAATGTTGCTAACGATGGAAAAATTGTTTCTTATGGATATCGTGTAGGATTCTTAGCTGCAGCAGCACTTGCATTCTTACAATTTGCAGTATTTGCATTTTTTGCACCTGCTTGGTTGAAAGATAAAGGGAAATATCCAACAGCGAGCAAAACTGCTAAAAAATCTGTTAACCATCCATTAACTAAAATTGATATGGACAGAATGAAAGCTATGGCAGTAATGTTTATATTCTCAACATTATTCTGGGCAGCTTGGTTCCAAACACAAACATCATTTACAATTTTAACACAAAAAGCTGTAGATAGAAATATTTTCGGTTGGACTGTTCCAACACCATGGCTAGTATCATTTAACGGTCTACTATGTGCAATCTTAGCTCCAGTCTTTGGTGCATTATGGGTTAAATTAAGTAAAACAAAACGTGGTGACTTAGATACTGGGACTAAAATGGGTCTAGGAATGATTATTTCAGGGCTTGCCTTTATAGTTATGGTATTAGGGTTGAACACAATTAATGGTGATGTAGAAAGTGGACTGAAAATCAACATAGTATATATCTTAGTTACATATGTACTGTTAACAGTTGGTGAATTATTCTTATCTCCAATAGGTATGGCGATGTTTAACAAACTTGCACCAGCTAAATATGCTTCATTAGCAATGGGTATCTGGTACTTAACGTTCTCATTAGCAAATATCATCTCAGGATATTTAGCAAGTTTAACTGTAAAATTAAATTATACACAAGTATTTACATTTATCGGTGGGGTAGTAATTGTATTAGGAGTGGTTTTAGTTCTACTTAAAGGATACTTAAATAAATATATGCATATTGATAAATTAGAAGAAGAAGCAAAAGAAATGGCTGAAACTGAAGAAGCAGAAGTAACTGCAGAGTAAGAAATTCAAATAAAAATCAAGGTAGAAATGATATACATACATTTCAGTGGTTTATCCAATGAAAGAATACATATCATTATGAATACCTTGATTTTATTTTTTTATATAAATTTTTTATTATGTGTATTATTAATTAATAGTGTATAAATATATCACCATGTTCATTAGCTGGTCTAAATAGTGTAATTATAAATGAGAAAACAGCTATAATCGATGGAATGAATGTCCAACAAAATAATAGGCACAGTATTCCTTTAAAATTTTTACCAATATAAAAATATTGAATTCCAAAATGTCCTAAGAAGAATGTAATTAGAAGATATACAACTTTGTTAACATATCTTCCAGGAATATAACCGCGGTTCATGTTTGGATCGTAATAATATTTAGTTATGAAATGTCCTCCGTTTAGGAATTATTTAAGGATAATACTAACACAAAATATAATAGTATTCAATAGATAGCTAGGAAATAAATTCTAAGTTATGTTGATTATATAATATATAAAGAAAAGGTACTTAACCGAATGAAGAAGTTAAGTACTTTTTTAGTATTTATCTTTTTGTTTTAAGATTTTCTTTCCAATCTTGAAGACCATTTTTTAACATGTATACATTTGTATAACCGTGCTTTTTAAGAGTTAATGCAGCACGTGGTGCTAAAGTTCCATTTTTATCGCAAAGATAAATTGGCTGGTCTTTTCTTAAAGATGTATATAGGAAATTAAATTGAGATGAAGGCATGTTACGAGCTCCGTTGATGTGAGCGTACTTAAAATCTTCTTTTTCTCTAACGTCTATTAATTGGACTTTTCTAAGATCTTTTCTAAATTCTTCATAAGGAAGTTTTGTAACTGCACCTTTTAATCTAAAGTAATTAAAAAGTCCAACTGCTCCTAAAACAACCACTAAAACTATTGTTGATAGTAAAAATGATGACATAATGAACTCCTTTTTATTGTAATATCTGTAAATGAATTATATCATAATTTGAAAATTAGTTCAATATTGATTATAATTATATATGAATGTAAAAAGTATATATAAAATTTTGGAGATAAAATGATAACATCAGTTAGTAATAAAAAGATTAAAGAGATACAAAAACTTAAAGAAAATAAAAATATAAAAAAATATAGTAAATATTTAATTGAGGGTAAACATTTAGTTGAAGAGGCACTAAAATCCCAAGTTGTAGAGGAGATTATTGTCTCTGAAAATTTTGTAGAATTTAACTTGATAGAAGTTTTTAGTGGCGAAGTGACTAGAGTGACTCAAAGTGTTATGAAAACATTATCGGATACGATTACTACACAAGGAATAATTGCAGTTTGTAAGATAGAGAATAAATTATTAGACATTAAAAAGTACCAAAAAGTATTAATACTTGATAAGGTTCAAGATCCTGGGAACTTAGGAACAATTATTAGAACAGCAGATGCATTTGATTTTGATTGTATAATTCTTGGAAAAGGAACGACTAGTCTCTATGGTCAAAAAGTTATCAGAAGCACTCAAGGAAGTAATTTTCATATAGATTGTTTCGATAATATTGATTTAGTTGATTTAATAAATGATATGGATGATTTTAATATTTTTGCCACTAGTCTTAAAGCAGATAAATATATAGATCAATTAAATGACATTAATGGAAAAATTGCTGTAGTTTTCGGTAATGAAGGAGCTGGAGTTAGTGAAGAGATTCTGGATAAAGTAAATAATTTACTTAAAATATCAATGCCAGGAAGAGCAGAAAGTTTAAATGTATCTGTTGCAGCTGGTATTGTAATGCACTATATTTCGACTAATTTGAAATAAAAAATTTACTATTTGAAGTAAGTGTGGTATTATTGATAATGTGAAAATATTAAGAGAGGTGAAATCTAATGTTAAAAACTATAGCAGTTGATAAAAAAGGTAACATTCTAACAGAAGTAAGTTTAGAAAGACTTAAAGAACAAGATATAGCTTGGTTTTGGGTTGATTTCGATAGTCCAAGTAAGAGCGAAATTAATTTACTATCAACATTTTTTAAGTTCCACGAACTTTTAATTGAAGACTGTTTAACTCTTTTACAAAGACCAAAAATTGAAATTACTAGACAACAAATATTCTTAGTGTCACATGTGCTTAAAAATATTGATGATGACTATGAAACATTAAATATGTTTGTCGGAAAAAATTATATTGTAACGTTTCACCTCTCACATATACGTTATGTAAATAAAATTGTACCTAAGATTTTACAACGTGGTGCAGAATATTCACCATTACATGTAATGCACATGTTAGTGTCAGAAATTGTCGAAGGATACATACCGATAATATCAAAAATCGAAAATCGTCTTGATGAAATTGAAGAAACAGATTCGTATACTTCTGGAAGTAAAATTATGGATGAGGTATTTGATCTTCGAAGTGATTTGTTAAAACTTCGCCGAGGTTTATTACCGATGCGAGAGCTTATTCATAGATTTTTAGTATCGCGCCGTGTAGAAATGACGGATAACGATCGAAAATATTTCCATGATATATATGATGACCTTGTTCAACAAACAGAGATTATAGAAGCTAATCGTGAATTAGCTAGTGATATTCGTGAAAACTTCATGACTTATAACTCGCTGAAATCGAATAATATAATGATGACGCTAACCGTTATATCTACGATTTTCTTACCGTTAACCTTCATTGTAGGATTGTATGGTATGAATTTTAAAAATATGCCTGAGTTAGAATGGCAATATGGATACTTTATAGTTGTTGCCATAATGTTTGGTATTGCATTTGGAATGTTGTGGATATTTAAGAAAAAAGGATGGCTTGATATGTTTAAATAACATAATCAAGAAAAGGGCATGACTATGAGTATTTTCAAATTAACGGTATTGTTTTTTATGATATTACTTGCCAATTTTTCAATGTTACGTATTGATTTTGGGAAGTTTTTCAAGAAAAATAGTACTAGAGAAATTAAAGTTTTTGTAACATTAATTTCTTTTGCGCTAGGATATCTTGGATATATGACAATTATTACAATTTATGAGTTGTCTTTAAATTTTGTAAAATAATTTATAGGAAGGGAATTGTATGGATAAAGAATTAGAAAAAAATAAAAGGGAATCAAGATTAGAAAAATCTCGAGAAGATAAATTATTAGCCTTTATCGGAGGGAAATTTATAATCTACATATTATTAATAGTTATTCTTTTAGGAATCGCTATTTATCTTTATACAGAGATATCGTATATTTTTACACCAATAAATACGATCGTATCGAGTATTATTACGCCTATAATAGTTGCTTACGTATTTTATTATATGTTAAATCCACTTGTAAACTTTTTTGCTAAGAAAATGTCTAGATTTTCAGCAAGTTTATTAGCCATTCTAATTGGTGTAATTACTGTTTTAATCGTTATCATTGGAGTTGTACCAATAATTGTTGAACAAACACAAAATCTGATAACAGCATTACCAAGATATATAGAAATAGTAAAAGGCTATTTAGAGACGTATTCAGACAATGCTTATGTTCAGGTGGTTGTTGAATATGTAAACACGAACTTAAATGTTTCAAAAATTAGTGAACGATTAGTAAGAGTAGCAACGTCTATTGCACAGGGTGTAGTTTCTTCTATATCATCAACTGCATCGGTATTAATAACAATGCCATTTGTATTATTTTTCTTGTTAAAAGATGCAACAAAATTCAATAAATTTGTAATAAGTTTATTGCCGAAAAAATTAGAAAAACCTGTTTCAGAAACCATTGATGAGATTGACGAAAAAGTTGGATCTTATATTCAAGGTCAAATGTTAGTTTCGTTATGTATTGGTGCTATGTTATTTATAGGGTATAATATCATAGGATTACATTATGCGTTCTCTTTGGCTACAATTGCAGCATTCTTAAGTATTGTACCTTATTTAGGACCGGCTATTGCAATAACACCAGCAATGTTAGTTGCAGCATCAACAAGTTGGGTAATGGTTGTAAAAATGCTTGTAGTATGGGGTATTGTTCAATTCCTAGAGGGGAATATAATATCGCCTAACATCATGGGAAGAAGTATGAATATGCATCCACTGACTGTGATTTTTGTGATCTTAATTGGTGTAAATATTTCAGGTGTAGTTGGAGCTATTTTAGGAATTCCTGTTTATTCAATTTTGAAAGTATTGATAGGCAAGTTATTACTTTCTATTAAAAATAGGTATGATAAATTTTATGGATAAATATTTTAAAAAGTATTAAATTAATTCAGAAAATTTTTAAACTGAATATGTTATGGGTAACTCTGAAAATCAAATTTACTAAAAATTTCGATTAGGAGTTACTCTTTTTTGTATGTATTTTTATAATGGTCTAAAGAAATACTAAACTTGTTCATTTAGAATTTTAAATATTAAAAATAAAATTAGTAAATCATTTTAAATATGATAGAAAATATGCTATAATGGTGTAGTTAAATATAAGTAAGTTGAGGTTAGAGAATATGAGTATGATGAAAAAATTCAATAATCTTTTTGTAAATGAAGATGATTTTGAAGATGAAGTAGTAGAAAAAGAAGAAGTTAGGAATGAACAACCTAAACCAAGAGCAGTTAAAAAGGAGAATCCGGTGATAAGTAAACAGAATGTGCAAAATCAACCGACAGGAAGAACTAATAATGTAATACTAACAGAACCATTAGTTTTTGCTGATAGTAAGGATATTGTAGACGATATTAAACGTAATAAAGTAGTTATTATTAATCTTAGTAAATTAGACGTAGAAACTTCAGATAGACTATTAGATTTCATTTCTGGTGGTATTTATGCGTTAGGTGCTAGATTAAAAACTATTGGAGATGATATTTACCTTTGCGTACCTAATGGTGTTGAAGTTTCAGGAGATTTTTACGAAGGAGAGTATTAATTTTGTTAAACATAACAGAGTATTTTTGGGTATACAAATTTATAATATATTTATTTAAATTTTATGAATATAGTATGTTAGCGTATATTTTAACATCTTGGGTTCCCCAATTTAAGAATAATATTATTGTAGAGTTTTTAGAGGCTATTTGTGAACCATATCTGAAAGTTTTTAGAAAAATTATTCCACCATTTGGTATGTTAGATATTTCACCAATCGCAGCTCTTATTGTATTAAGTGTTATAGAAAATTTAATAATCACAGTATTATTTAAAATATCTTAAAGCTATGAAGAAATTAAATTTTTTACAACAAGCCTCTGTAGAAGAAAAAGAAGTTGCTGAAAAACTCCTTCAAAGTATTAGTTTTACTGAAAATAGAAATTTCGTAACTAAGTTCTTAACTAGTTTTGAACAAATAATATTAGAAAAACTAGTATCGTATAATTATCCAGAATTTAAAGTTCAATTTTTTGGAGGCTTTGAAGATTCTGAAAGAAAAAAAGCTAAGATAATATCAAATGAATATTATGATGTGGATTATGATATAGTTTGCTTGAAAGCTAGATTTAATCCTAAGTTCAATAAAGTAGAACACAGAAATATTTTAGGCGCTGTTCATAATCTAGGGATTAATTTTAATAGATTTGGAGATATTATTATTCTAGAAGATGAGGTTTTATTATTTATTGACGAAGAAAACGCCGATTATGTAGTTATGGAATTTACTAAGGCAGGAAGGGTAGTTTTAAATTTTGAAAGAATTAATCTTACAGATATTATTATCGAAAAGAAATATGATGATTTTGAAATAGTTAGTTCATCTTTTAGGTTAGATTCTATTGTAGCAAAAATTACTAATAAATCAAGAAGTAAAGTGAAAGAATTTTTAGAACAAGATTTCATAAAACTTAATCACGTAATTATAAGAAATGGTGAGAAAAACTGCACAATAGATGATGTTATTTCAATTAGAAAATTCGGAAGATTTACGGTCAAGGATTACAAGCAAAATAAAAAAAGTTTAAAATATAGAATTACAATATCAAAACTTTTATAAAAAATGAATAATATATAAATGAATCACTAGAAAATGGTATTTATTACAAGTTCTAAGTGGTTTATTTTTTTGTCAAAATTCGGATTTTAAGAGAAGGTTAATGTCTAAAAAGAAATAAAAAGATATTAAATTCAAAAATAGAGGATTTGGTATAGAAGTTCCAGTAAGAAAATTTGAAAAAACGAATGTTTTTTGCTTTACTATCAAAAAAAATGTGATATACTCATAGGTATAAAAAATATACAAAATATGAGGTAAGTAAAATGAAAAAAATAATATTAACTATTTTTTCAGTTGTCTTAATGTTTTCTTTAATAGGTTGTTCACAAAAAAGCACCAATAAAGAAGAAAAAGTTTTAAAACTTGGAGTAGTTCCAAGTAGCAATAGTGAAAAGCTGGTTGATGACCTGACACCATTTGCCAAAGCACTAGGTGATAAACTAGGAATGAAGGTAGAAGTATTTACCGCTAGTAGTTATATTGGAGTTATCGAAGGGATAGGTAGTGGTAGCGTAGATTTTGGACTAGTTCCACCATTCTCAGCTGTTCTTTCTAATAAACAAAGTAATACAAAAAATCTTCTTGTGGGAAGAAGTACAAGTGGTAAGCCAGGATACTTTGCAGAAATTTTTGTAAGGAAAGATTCAAATATAAAAAGTCTAACTGATCTAAAAGGGAAAAAAATTGCATTTGTTGATCCTTCTTCTGCATCAGGCTATATTTATGCTGGTGCTATGCTAAAAGATGTAGGTATTGATTTAGATAAAGATATTCAATACCAATTTAGTGGAGGACACGATAAAAGTTTACAATTGCTGTTAAATAAAGATGTTGATGCAGTAGCTAGTTATGAAAATGTAATTAAAAAATATACTAAAGAATTTCCAACTTTAAAAGATGATATTCATCATATAGCTAAAAGTGAGTTGATTCCAGGTGTTACTGTAGTAGCATCAAATAATCTTGATGAAGAAATGCAGAAAAAAATTAAACAAGCATTATTAGATATTCAAAAAGATAAAGAAACTATTCAAATTCTAACAAATTTATTTAGCATTACAGGTTTTGAAGAGCCAAATAATGATGCCTATAAAGCTATAGAAAAAATTTCTGAAAAAATGAATATAGATCTTAATAAGGTTAAATAAAGAAGCTAAATTGAAAAAAAGTTTAATTATTTTCGATAAAAAATTATATCTTGAATTAAAGATAAAGACTGATTTAGCGCTATTTTAGAGTTGATTAAAAGATGTAAATCAAAAATCAGAAAAAAGTTATACAAAAGTATTGACATTATGTTAATACTTTTGTATAATAAATATTGTTCGTTAGGAACACAAATATTTATCCACAGTAGCTCAGTTGGTAGTAGCATCTGACTGTTAATCAGAGGG
>CAURKK010000020.1:0-19499 GCA_963525505.1 uncultured Gemella sp. | reverse complement strand
CCTACAAAAGAAGGAATACCAAAAATATCAAGAGCTTGAGCTATTTCTGGATAATCATCACGGTTAACGTAGATGAATTTTATTTCAGGAAACTTATTCATCGTTTCTTCTAAGTAGCGGTCTAACATGATACAATCTGGACACCACGTAGCAGAAAATACAAAGACAATCTTTTCATTTTCTTCTTTTAATACTTTAAATTGTTCTATAGAATTTAATTTTTCTATATAATTAAACATATAATCACCTCATTTATGACTAAGATTATATCACAAAATTTAATTGTTAGCATGGAGAATGCTTAGTTTTTAATTTTTAGTTTAAGTTTTCATTTTCAATTTTGATTACAAATGTAAGCAGATATATTGAATTTAATTTTTAAATATTGCATAATATGAGATATAGAGATTAGATTTGTGTGATATAATTATTTATATATATACTAAACTTTAATTGATAAAAGCTATACAATATTATAGAGGTGAAAACATGGCAAAACATTATGATTATATTGCAATTGGTGGAGGAAGCGGAGGAATAGCTTCAATTAATCGAGCTGCAATGTACGGTGTAAAAGGATTGTTAATAGAAGGAAATGAATTGGGTGGAACATGTGTAAATGTTGGATGTGTTCCTAAAAAAGTTATGTGGCATGCGTCACAAATGTCTGAGAGTTTAAAATCATATGCTAATGACTACGGATTTAGTTTTGAAAATTTAGAATTTGATTTTTCAAAATTAGTAGGTAATCGTTCTGCATATATTGATAGAATTCATGGTTCTTATGAACGTGGTTTAAATAATAATAAAGTTGATTTAGTAAGAGGATATGCTAAGTTCGTTAACAAAAATACAGTTGAAGTAAATGGAGAACAGTATACTGCTGATCACATTTTAATAGCAACTGGTGGACAACCAACTATTCCTAATGTTGAGGGAGCTGAGTATGGTGTTACATCTAATGAAGTTTTTGCATTAAAACAATTACCAAAACGTATTGCAGTAGTTGGTGCAGGATATATCGCAGTTGAACTTGCTGGAGTATTCCACGGTCTTGGTGTTGATACTCACTTATTTGTACGACGTGATCGTCCTTTAAGAACTTTTGACAGAGACATAGTAGATACTTTAGTAAAAGTTATAAATGAAGAAGGTCCAACTCTTCACACAAATGCTATTCCTAAAAAAGTTGTGAAAAATGATGATGACAGCGTTACTTTAGTACTTGAAGATGGACGTGAAACAACAGTAGATTTATTAATTTGGGCAATAGGTAGAAAACCGTTAACTGAAAATCTTAATTTAGAAGCTGCAGGTGTAGGACTTGATGAACGTGGATTTATTCCTACAGATAAATTCCAAAATACTAATGTAGAAGGAATTTATGCAGTAGGTGATGTAACAGGACGCTTAGCGTTAACTCCGGTTGCAGTTGCAGCAGGGCGTAGATTATCAGAAAGATTATTTAATAATAAACCAGAAGAACATTTAGATTACACTAATGTTGCTACAGTTGTATTCTCGCACCCAGCGATTGGGTCTATTGGATATACAGAAGAACAAGCTATTAAAGAGTTTGGTGAAGAAAACATTAAAGTTTATAAATCTTCATTTACTCCAATGTATTCAGCAATAACTAGCCATAGACAACCATGCTTTATGAAACTTATTACTCTTGGTGAAGAGGAGAAAGTTGTAGGATTACATGGGATTGGCTATGGTGTAGATGAAATGATTCAAGGTTTTGCTGTTGCTATTAAAATGGGAGCAACAAAACGTGATTTCGATAACACAGTAGCGATTCACCCAACTGGTTCAGAAGAATTCGTAACAATGAGATAATTTTATAAAAAAATGATTGGCCTTTTCCTAGGTCAATCATTTTTTTCTTGACATTCTATTTTTATAGGAGTATTCTGAGGGTGGGAGGGGATAATAATGAAAAAAATTTTAAAAACAATAATTATTGGAATATTCACTGTGTCTATTGCTACAGGGTGTGTAAGGTTCAGTAAAGAGGATACAGAGGCTAATGCTCCAAAAGAATCTTCTATTAAAACCTTTAGTGAATGGATTGGGAAGAAAGGGATAGATAGTATTAAAATTAACACATTGAAAAATAATGTCAAAATTTATTATCACGATAGTGAGACGATTTTAATACAAGGAAGGTACAAAGGAAATTATAAGTATTTTATAGATAACAATTTATTAAATATTACTGCTTTCGCAGAGGAATTAGGTGATAATAGCCTTAATGTATATCTTCCTAATAAAGTATATAAAAATATAAGTCTGGAAAACAGAGATGCAACTTCTAAAATATTTGTAAATGTAGAAAATTTAATCATTAGTAGTAATGATGAGGTTGTAGTTGATGAAGCTGAGATAGGTAATCTTAAAATCACTACTGATAACAAGAAGGTACAAATAACAAAGGATATTATAAATAAAGCGGTTATTGAAACTAAAAATAATACAAAAATTATAGTAGACCAAACAAAGGTAAATTCTATGAATTTAACCACAGAATCTGGAGATATTTTCGCAAAAATTAAAGGAAATAAACAAGATTATCAAATTAATTATAGTAAAAATACAGATGATTCTAAAGATAAACAAATAATAGCAGTTTCAGATAAAGGAAAAATTGAAATTAGCTTTATTTAGATTAGAGAAAAAATTTTTCAAAATAAAAAAGGGAGTGACTCAAAAATCGTGATTTCAAAGAAACAAGATTTTGTCGAGTTACTCTCTTTAGCGCTGTATTAAAATTTTCCGTTTTTTATGAAATTTTCTAGTTTTCTTCTATCATTTTCACTCATTCGAATGTGCCTATTTTTTAATTCTCGTGAATTATGTTTTTTTGTTATTTTAGAAACATTATATTTTCTATCTTTTAATTCTTTTATAAACATGTGACAATCTCTTAGAATGGCTCCATAACCAAGTGTTGTATCGCGTTCATCGTGATCATCACTTACCACTATGATATCCACAAAGTGATCTATTCTTAATTCTCGAGTTTTTCTTTCTATCCATTGGTCAGCCCTTTCACCAGTTTTTGTATAAACAATAGTAATAGGTGGTTCTTCTTTAATGTATTCTTTTGAACGTGTTAGATAAGCGTCAAATACGCAGTAAACGATATAGTTATTGCCACCTGCATATTCGCGAAGCATATCAATTAGAATGTCTCGTTCGGTAGGAAAGGTAGAGCTTTTTATTAAGTCATATTCTTTCATACGAAAAAGTAAATTATAACCATCAATAAATAAATATTGTTTTTTCATAAAAAGTCCTCCTTTGTAAATTTAATTAATTACTTTCCTCATATCTACATGCTCAATACCGGCGTCTAAATATATTATGTCATTAACTCGATTATAACCTAATGATTTATAGAAGTTTTCGGCTTGTATTTGAGCACTAAGTTCGATAATTATTTTTCTTTTTAAAATTTGCTGTGCGATATTTTCGCATCCAATAATAAGTTCACGTCCAATTCCTTGACCGCGGTATTCTTTATCAATAACAACACGTCCAATGTGAATAACGTCTTTATCAAGATCTATAAGTCGTGCAACACCGATAAGTTTATTGTTATCAAAGAATCCAATATGAACCGTATTTTCGCTATTATCTTTTTCATCAAATTCAAGTTCCATTGGAACTTTTTGTTCTTCGACAAATACTTTAATACGAAGAGCAAAACCAAGGTTAAGTTCTTCTTTAGTTTCTAATATTTTAATCATTAGACTTAATTCTTTCGTACATTATTATACCAGCTGCTACAGAAGCGTTTAAGCTTTGGATTTTTCCTAACATAGGTAGGTGATATAAGAAATCACATTCGTTAGTAACAACTTTGCTCATACCTTCACCTTCATTACCAATAACGATAGCTAAAGGTACATCTTTTGCGATTTTTGTATAATCTTCAGAGCGTTCAGCTAATGTTGTTCCTGCAATCCAGAATCCTTTTTCTTTTAATTTTTTAATGGCATCAGTTAGGTTTGATACACGAATAACAGGCATGTGTTCGATTGCTCCTGCAGAAGCTTTAACTGCAGTTTGGCTAACTACAGCGGCACGACGTTTAGGAATTATTATTGCTTTAACACCACTTGCTTCAGCAGTTCGAATTATCGCACCAAGGTTATGAGGATCTTCAATATGGTCTAAAATAAGTAAGGTAGTGTCCTTATTTATTTCTAAGTTATTTACTACTTCATCAAGTTCATAGTAAGAGTAAGGTGCTACATATGCTATAACTCCTTGGTGACGTTCAGTAGTAGAATTATCTAGTTTACGTTTTGGAACTTCTTGGCAAATGATTTTTTTCTCATTAGCAATAGTGAAAATAGATTTCAATCTTCCTTTTTCAATACCTTCTTGGAATAAAATTTTATTAATTTCACGTCCTGATTTAATTGCTTCAAGTATAGCATTACGACCAGCAATAACTTCTTTATCTAAATCAACTTCAGCAGTTTGAACTTGAGGTTTTTGTTCTTTGTTTTTTAGTCTTAATTCTTTATAGTGTTTATTGTTTTTCTTCATATAATTTTATTATGTAGTTAAACATTTCCTCCAATCTTTCAAAGTTTTTTTCTAAATATAAATAACCGAATACAGCCTCTAAACCAGTAGCTAGTTTATATTCCATAATACTAGCATTTTTTGCTTTAGAATTATTTTTTTGATTTTTTGCACGGTTATAAATCTTTTCTTCTTGTTCTGTCAAAATACTATTGTTTAGTATATTTTCCATAAAACTTGCTTGAGCTCTAGCAGATACGATTGTAGAAACTGTTTTATGAAGATCATTTATTTTTCCTAAATGATTTTTTATAACATATTCTCTACTCATTATATCGTAAATACTATCTCCAATATAGGCAAGTGTTAAAGCTTGCATTTGATTTGGATTAGCGAAGTTTTTTTCAGTAAATTTAAATGTTATATTTTTTTCCATCGTACACCTTGTTTTGTATCTTCTAGGATGATTCCTTGTTCTTTTAAGTCATCTCGGATTTTATCAGCTAAAGCGAAATCACGGTTTTTACGAGCGGCTTCACGTTCAGCTATTAAGCTTTCGATATGTTCACTATCAAGAGTGTTATCTTCTTTTACATTTATTCCTAGAATTGAACTATACGTTTCGAATGCAGCATTGATTAGTTCTAATGTTTCTTTGTTAACAGCTTCTTTTGCTGTATATGAGTTAGAAATTCTTACAATTTCATACCATGAAGAAAGAGCATTTGCTGTGTTGAAATCATCTTGCATATATTCTTCAAATTTATTTAACTCTTCTGTAACTAATGCTACTACTTCTATATCTAGTTTCTCATCAGTCATATCATTATTTAATCTGAATTGTAAGTTTTGATAAGCTGTTTTAATTTTTTCAAAGTTTGTTTTCGCAAGTTCAATATTTTCTAATGTATAGTTAATTGGAGTTCTGTAGTGAACTGTTAACATGAATAAACGAAGTACCATAGGGTCTATTTCGGCGATAATGTCTTTTACAAGGCGGAAGTTACCTAAACTTTTACTCATTTTAACATTGTCAATATTAATAAATGCATTGTGCATCCAATAATTACTAAATGGTGCATGGTTATGGCATTCAGATTGTGCTATTTCATTCTCGTGGTGAGGGAATGTTAAGTCTTGTCCACCAGCATGGATATCGATGGTATCACCTAAAGTTTCTTTTGCCATTACAGAACATTCAATATGCCAACCAGGACGTCCTTCTCCAAATGGACTATCCCATTTTACTTCACCTGGTTTAGCTTTTTTCCAAAGTGCAAAATCTAGTGGATCTTCCTTGTGTTCTCCAACTTCGATACGAGCACCACTAATTAAATCATCGATAGATTGTTTACTTAATTTTCCGTAGTCTTCTTTTTTACGAGTTCTAAAGTATACATCACCATCAGCTTCGTATGCGTATCCTTCTTCAACTAATTTAGCTATGAATTTGATTATTTCTTGCATATATTCTGTAACTCGAGGGTTTTCTGTTGCTCTTTTACATCCTAAAGCGTCGTAATCTTTAAAGAAGGCAGAGATGTATTTATCAGTAAGCTCGCTAGTAGAAATTCCTTCTTCATTACTTGCTTTAATAATTTTGTCATCAACATCAGTAAAGTTCGAGATAAATTCAACTTCATATCCACTATGTTCTAGATATTTACGAACTACATCAAAAACAATTATAGGTCGTGCATTACCAATATGAATGTAATTGTATACAGTTGGTCCACAAACATACATTCTTACTTTATTTTCTTCTATTGTTTTAAATATTTCTTTTTGTTTTGTTAGTGTATTATAGAGTTTAATCATAATTAGCTCCTTTGTAGTTGGGGGCAAATATGTAAGTGATGTACTCCCAAAATTCTCAATTTTTTTATAATTAGAAAAATCTATTACTTAAATTTTAACACAAAACGATGATAAAATGAATTATTTATTAATATTTCATATGAGATAGTTGATTTTTAATTGAGTTAAATTTACATTTGTATTAAAATAAGATAGAGGATAAAAAATAAAGGATAAGGATATCATGAAATTATCAGATACGATATACACGACTGAGAAACATAAACAATTAAAAAATGTTTTTCTAATAATATTAGGAACATTTTTATTTTCGATTTATGCTGGATTGTTAATACCTGTTAATAATATTGGTGCAGGTGGGGCTTTAGGATTAAGTTTAGTAATTAATAAGATAACTGGCATAAAAATAGGAACTGCACAATTTGTTTTAAATGTTCCATTGTTTTATTTAGGTTATAAATATGTTGGTAGAAAATTTGTAATACTAACAGGATTAGTCATAAGTATCTCATCGTTTTTAATAAACAATTTACCTAGGATAATAACTCCGGTGAATCTAGGAGATTCGCTTGTTGCAGCTATTTTTTGTGGTATTATTTCTGGTCTTGCTATGTGTTGTTTATTAGTTGCAGGAGCTTCAACTGGGGGAACGGATATAACTGGTAAATTTATTTCTACACAGTTTAAGTTTAACTTACCTACAGTTTTTTTAATACAGGATATTACTATTTATACAATAGTGTGGATATTTTTTGATATTAAATATGTAATGTATGCACTTGTAATGAGTTTTGTACGTAATCAAACGATGAAAGGCGTTCAAAAATTCTTCTCAGCATATATACAATGTACGATAATTAGTAGTAATCCAGAAAAAATGGTAGAACTTATTAACAATACTCTACATAGAGGTTCTACAATAATGGATGTAGAGGGTGGATATTCTCATAAGAAAAAAAGAATGATTATTGTAGTTATTCAACAAAATGAGATGCATCTTTTAAGGCAGTTGGTAGCAAAAAATTGTCCAGAAGCATTTATCACGGTGACTGCGGTTAATACTATCGTAGGTAATTTTAAAGAACACTCATATAGATTATAAAATAAATAATTTACGGTTTAAAAACAGTTGTTTTTGAGCCGTATTTATTATAAATTAGTATAGAATTTATAGAAAATAAAGAAAAGTTAAAAAGGTGAAATAAGTTGATAATTGACCATTTTTGATATATAATAACAAGTGAAAAGAAAATTAGGAGGTAAGAAAATGAATTTAATTCCTACAGTAATTGAGCAAACTTCTCAGGGGGAGAGAGCTTATGATATTTATTCAAGATTATTAAAAGATAGAATCATTATTTTAGGGTCAGACGTAAATGATCAAGTAGCTAATTCAATAACAAGTCAACTTTTATTTTTAGAAGCACAAGATAGTGAAAAGGATATCTACTTTTACATAAATTCACCAGGTGGAAGTGTAACGGCTGGATTTGCAATTTATGATACTATGCAACATATTAAATGTGATGTTGTAACTATCTGTATGGGTATGGCTGCTAGTATGGGAGCATTCTTACTTGCAGCTGGAACTATTGGCAAACGTTATGCTTTGCCAAACGCTGAGGTAATGATTCATCAACCATTAGGTGGAGCACAAGGGCAAGCAACTGAAATAGAAATTGCAGCGAAACATATATTAAGAACACGTGAAAAATTAAACAAAATTTTAGCTGATAGAACTGGACAAACTATTAAAGCTATTGAGCGTGATACAGAACGTGATAATTACTTAACAGCTGAAGAAGCATGTGAATATGGATTAGTTGACAAAGTAATGTATCCAGAAAATAATAAACCACAAAAAAAAGAAAAACCAAAAAAAGCTACGAAAAAAGCTACAAAAAAGGCAGAATAGTATAGAAAAAAGGAGTTGAGCATAGAGCTCAATTCCTTTTTTGTTATATTTTCCAAATTTTTCCGATAGCATTTCTGAATTCATAGTTATCCATAAAGTACTCTATGTTTCCATTGAAGTTACGTTTAAACTGAAGAACTCCGTAGTCAGTAGCCTCTTCAGACTCAAAATCTTTAGAAGTACCGAAGAAATTGAAATATTTAAAGTTATTATTGATTGCGTATTTCATCATGTGGAATAAGATTGCATATGGTCCCTCATAACGATGGAATTTTCTCATCGCTCCACTAGTAAAGTAAATTAAATCTTGACCTGATTCAATAAAAGTTGCACAAGATAAATTGATAACATTTCCATTTTCTGCTTTAAGTTCTTTTATTTTATCAATTTTTTTATACCAAATTGCAATATTTTCATCAAATTCTTTTAGACGGTTAGTTGCTTTTTTAGCATTCACTTTTCCTTGTTCTAATTTTTCCTTTAAATCATCTCGCTCTTTTTCAAGATTTGCAATTGTGTTAGTTGTAGTTTCAACGAATTGATCACAATCAATATATGAAACAAGGTAGTGAGCTTTATCTCCGATATTATTTTTTAATGATTTGAAATAAGTATTATCACGAATTTCAAAATCAATTCTGTCTTCTGTATCACGGTTTATTTCATCGAAAATTTTCGCATCTTCTTCATTGAATATATCTATTTCACGAACTTGAACTCCTTCTTTCATCGTTCTATTAATAGTATAGCGAGCTATTTGAGAAACGTTTTTTAATAAGTTTGTTTCTGTGATATTTTCATCTAATGTTTTAGAGAAAACACAACGTGAAGGAAGAGTAGGGTTTGTGAATAAGTCTTCATTCATTGGATAATAATTTAAATTGTTTAAAAGTTCATTAGTTTTTATAGCTTCTTCGTTATCTGATATAAATTCAACATCACTATAGTACTTTTCATTTATAAACGGATTAACTCTTACACAAAGTACTCGAAGATTTTTAGCATAATATTTTTTTAGTTGTTCAAAGTAGAATTTAACCAATTCAGTGTTAGAGTAATCCATTATTGGACCATGTTGAGCAGTTACTTTGTAGAAAAATTTTTTGTACTGAAAATATATAAATATTCCATAAGCTAAGATCTCATTATTTTCTTTAATAGCCAAAATTTTAGTTTTTAAATTGTTATTATTTGCCATAATATTATATTCTGCTGATTGAGAAAAATAATATCTATGGTTATGTTGTTTTTGAAATTGTTGAAGTTCTTCACTACTAATTTCAGTAAATATCATTTTGAAATCTCCTTTTTAGTTTGTTACTATTCAAAATTACTTATAAGATTATATAACAAATTTTAGAAAAAAAAAAGTAATATCTATTTTTTGATGATATAATTAAGTAAAGAAATCACATTCGGGGTATAATTTATGAAAGAATATACAATTAGAAATACACAGTATAAAATTAGATACAATGATTTTAATGGAGAAAAATTACCTATATTATTTATACATGGTTTAGGTTGTGCTAGTTCATTTGATTATGTCGAAATAGCGTGTAAAAAAGAATTTTTAGATCATAGAAGAATTCTTATAGATTTGTTAGGTGCTGGATATAGTGATAAACCACATGACTTTATATATCAAGTGAAAAATCATGCGAAGTATTTATCAGAATTCATTGATGATATGGGATTAGAAAAAGTTATAGTGTTTGGACATAGTTTGGGTGGAGCAATAGCTATAGAATTATGTCGTTTATGCGAAGACAAGATAGACCGATTAATATTAACAGAGCCTAATTTGGATCCAGCTAAAAAAGGAAGAACTAGCTATGCTGTAGCTCAGTATACAGAAAATAATTATAAAAACAGTATAAAAAGATTAATAGAATATTGTGAGAGTGGGAAAAATACCATGTGGGCAGCTACATTAAAAAATTGGTTACCAGAAGCAGCGTATCAAATTTCACGAGATGCTGTAGTAGTAAGGGATAAATCATGGCGTAGTTTATTATATAGTTATAACATACCTAGATACTTCATTTTTGGTGAAAAAACACTGCCGAGCAGTGACTTAGAGGAATTACCAAAACATAATATAAAAGTTAAAATAGTAAAAGATGCGGGACATTCAATGGCATGGGAAAATCCAGATAGTTTAGCAGAGATCATAAGTAGTTGTATCGAGTAGATTAGTATTCTAAAGAAAAGAATTATCAGATTTAAAAAGGTTGTATTTGATATTGAAATCAAAATACAACCTCTTTTTTATATTTTTTTGATTTTTATATTACTTACCATTAAGTAAGAACATATCACTAATAAAATTAGCATTGCAATACTTGGTAACTTAATAGGTGCGATAACCGCTAAAACAGTACCACAAGTAGTAATAGGAACACCTTGATAGTAACCATTTTTCATTTTTGTAACGTTAAATCTAGCTAAACGATAAGCACCACAGCACACATAAATACCACATAGAATAGCTACTATTACGGTTAAAGTAATTGATGGTTTATCGTTAGTAATAAATATTTCAAAAATAAGTGTTGCAGGTGCAACTCCGAAACTAACTACGTCACATAAAGAATCTAAATCGTGACCTATCTCAGAAACTACACCAAGTTTTCTTGCTACGATACCATCGTATCTATCAGCAAGCATTGCTAAGAAAATAAAGACAGTTCCCCAAATGAAATACCCATGAGCAGTAGTTAGAATTGACATAAATCCGCAAAAGATATTACATAGAGTAAGATAATTTGGTATGAAGTTTTTATTCATTTTTAAATCCAACCTCCAATATTGATATTATAATTATAGTACAAATTTCAAATAATGTCTAAGAAAATATAAAATTTTGAATAAGATAAATAGTAAATTATCTAGTAATAGTGTTGTCTATCACCTTATAAACTGTTATAATTAGGGTACAGTTAATTATCGGGAGGGGCATTATGGAAAAAAGCTTTAAAAATTTAAACATTAAAAAAATTTTCAAAGAATTATTCATTATATCTTTAGGGTGTGCTATTTATTCATTTTCAATTATGCATTTTAATGTTCCTAATAAACTTGCAGAAGGTGGAGGAACGGGAATAGCACTTTTACTTTTATATGCTATAGGATTACCAGTTTCTATCGGGACTATACTTGTCAACATTCCACTTTTAATAATAGGATATAAAATGTTAGATAAAAAGACTATGCTTTACACAATATATGGAATTTTTATGTTGACATTTTGGATTGGAATATTTGAAAAGTATCATATTGCGATTGATATCGGAGGAGATAGACTTTTAGCTTCTGTGTTTGGGGGAATAATAGCAGGTATAGGTCTAGGTATAGTGTTTTTAGCTGGTGGAACAACAGGTGGTGTAGATATTGTTGCAAAAATTGTACAACTGTATACTGGAAGCTCTATAGGAAGAATTATTCAAGTTCTCGATGGAGTAATAATTGCTTTAACGTTTGTTGTAGTAAGAAGCTATCCTGCAATTTTATATACATTAATTTATATTTTCATTTGTACTAAGATGATAGATTATGTTGTTGAAGGTGGAGTTCCTGGAAAAGGAGTAATGATAGTTTCATCAGAAATAGAGAGTATTACAAAAAGAATTCAAGAGGATATGAATCGAGGATTAACTTACATTAAAGGGCAGGGAAGTTATTCGAAAAAAGATTTAAATATAGGTTATTGTGTAGTATCGAGAAATGAAATAGGAAAAGTAAAATCTATTGTTTATAAAATTGATCCACGAGCATTTGTGACTGTTACAGAGGTGCATGATATAATAGGAGAAGGTTTTAGTTTTGATCAACCTAAAAAAACAAGGTTGACTTTTAAAAAGAAATAATAATAAACATAAGAAGCGATCATTTTGATTGCTTCTCATGTTTTAATTTGTAGAAAGAGAGAAAATTTTTAGTAATATGATAAAAAATTATTATCTAAGATTAATAAGTTTAGTTTTATTAATAGCGGTATGTTGCTCATTATTCGGCCAAGTATTATTAAGATTAATAGAATTGACTAGCGATTATTATAAATATCTAGTAATTTTGACACCGGTAATATTGATTTTTACTAAGGTTAGCAATAAGTTTTTAATGACTAATGAGATAGGAATGAAATACTTTATTGATGCTGCAACTGATAAGAAAGAAAAAGTAACATGGACTTTCCCATTCATATTAACACTTAATACTTTGTTAGCACACGGTTTCGGAGTTAGTGTTGGTCGTGAAGGTGTGGCGGTGCAATTAGGTGGGGCCATTGGTGGAAATATGGCAGGTGATGATTTTAGCAAAGAAAAGAAACAGTTTTTTGTTAAATTAGGTATGATATGTGGTTTTGCTGGACTCTTTCAAACTCCTTTAGCGGCGGTTGTATTTATTTTAGAAGTTGTTAGTGAAAAATATAGATTCACAAAAGCTAAGTTACATGAGTACTTAACGTACATAGGTGGTGCTTTTATTAGTGCATTTGTTTCCCATAAATTGGGATTAGAAAAGTTTTTTGTTGCTATAGATATAAGCAAAGTGAATATAAATGTAGTATTTATTTTAAAATTGATTTTAATAGGTGTTGTCTTTGTATTTGTAGGAATATTATTTGTTGTGATTCAAAGAAAAATAAAAAAACTGGTTACTTTAAATGAAAAAGTAAAGTGGATTTTTTTAACTATTTTTATAGCAATTAGCTTTGTTTTTGAGTACAGATATGCTTCTTTAGGAACGAATTTAATTGGTCTTTCTTTTACGAATGTTGAACAGATTAAAATTTATGATTTTATATTAAAAATACTTTTAACTGCTATTTGTACGGGAATTGGTTTTAGTGGTGGAGAGGTTACGCCGCTATTTGCGATAGGAGCTACGTGTGGGGTAATTTTAGGAACTTATTTAGGATTACCTATTTTAGTAACAGCAGCCCTAGGTTATTGCCTTGTATTCTCAGCAGCTACTAAAACGTATATTGCGCCAATATTTTTAGCTTTAGAAGTATTCGGATATAAACTTATGATTTTTGCTATAATTCCAGCAGTGTTAATTTACTTGATTAATAAGAAATATAGTATCTATAAATAATTAAATAATACACCCTAGTGTGAGTTTCCACGCTAGGGTGTATTGTTATAGTCCAAGTATATTTAATATCTCTTTTTTACATTTCAATTTTTGTTCATCTTGATCTTTGTCAGTATGATTTACTTTTATTTCAGATACTATTTCACCAGGTTTATTTTTAATGATATAAATTCTGTCACTTAAATCTATAGCTTCATCGATATCATGAGTTATAAGTAAAGTTGTTATATCAAGTTTGTCTTTGATTTCAAGATACCATGAATGAAGTGAAATTTTTGTAATGGCATCAAGTGCGCTAAAAGGTTCGTCTAGTAGGAATAATTCTTCTTTAAACATATACGTACGTAAGAGCGCAATCCTTTGACGCATACCACCACTAAGTTCACTTGGATATTTATCTTTGTATTCATAGAGGTTAAATAACTTTAGGCTTTTTATCGCTTCTTCTTCAGCTTCTTTTTTATTAATTTTCCTTATTAGAAGAGGAAGTATTATGTTTTGAATAATAGTTTTATGTTCTAATAATAAATCTTTTTGAAGCATGTAACTTACACGACCTTTATAGTCTGTGTTACCTTTTATAGAGATTTCTCCACTTTGAAGAGGATTTATACCTGCAATAATATTAAAAAGTGTAGTTTTACCAACGCCGCTGCCACCAAGTATTGAAACGACTTCACCTTTTTCAACATGGATGTTTATATCTTTTAATATTTTATTATTTGGATAATTGAAAGATAAGTTTTTTATTGATAATATATTCATTATTTTATAAAGTCATTGCTGAATCCAGTGTTTTCTGCAAGAGGTTTTTCAGTGATTTTGTTTTCGTTAATCCAACGATAGAATGCATTCCATCTGTTAGCATCAAATTCACCCCAGTGATCTTTGTTTGTTGCATATTGTTTAGATAGATATTTTTGAGATTCAACGATGAAATCTTTTTTATCTTTTAATTCTGGGGCATTTTTAATTAAAATCTCTGCAGCTTCTTCAGGATGTTCCATAGCATAGACATATCCTTTCTTAATAGCTTTAAGAACTTTTTTAGCTTCTTCTTTATTTTCTTTTAAGTAATCGTTATTAGCAATAATTACTGGAGAGTAGTAGTCTAAGTCTTTATTGAAATCTTTTAGATAGAAGTAGTTAATATCTAATTTCATATTTTCAGCTAACTTACCATCCCAAGCGTAGTAAATCCAAGCAGCATCAAAAAGTCCATTTTCTAGTGGTGTAACAGAGTTTGTGTCTGTGTTTGGAGCTAAGTTTAATTTATTAGCATCTCCACCTTGTTTTTGAATTAAAGATTTAACCATTGCTAATTCAACAGGATCATTCCAAGTTCCGTATTTTTTACCTACTAAATCTTTAGGTTCTTTAATATTATTTTTCTTAAGTGAAATGATACCAGATGTATTATGCTCAATAATAGCCGCTACAGCAGTAATTCCAGCCCCTTTAGAAAGTTTATTAGCCATAGAATCTTGGTAGTAAATACCAAAAGGTGCTTTATTATTAATAATTAAATCAGAAGTACTATCTTCAGGTGCTGGTTTAATATCAAGGTCAATACCTTCTTCAGCAAAGTATCCTTTTTCTTTTGCAACATATAAACCAGTGTGGTTTGTATTAATCGCCCAGTCAAGAACGAAGTCGACTTTTTTTAGTTCTTTTTTCTCTGCATTTTTATTAGCTGTTCCACAAGCAGTTAGTGAAATAGCTAAAATAAATGCGAAAACGCTAGTTAATATCTTTTTCATGATTTTCTCCTATGTATTTCCATTTAATAAATTTTTTCTCGCTTAGTTTAACAAGTTCAATACTTAATAAACTGATAATTGATACTAATATTATAATCGCAAACATAGTATCATATTCAAATAATTTTTTCGCTTTAATCATATATACTCCAAGTCCTTCAAATCCACCGAGCCATTCAGCAACAACTGCCGCGATAAATGCATAAGAGACACTGACTCTAAGCCCGGCGTAAAAATAACTAAGACTCGTAGGGATTTTGACATGCCAAAGTATTTGCAGTTTACTGGCATTCATAAGTTGTAATAGAGTAATCATATCTTTATCACAATTTCTAAACCCATCTAGAATACTAACAACTATAGGAAAAGTTGTTGTTAAAACAATTAAAACAATCTTTGGAGTAAGTCCATATCCAAGCCAAAGAACAAGGATAGGAGCTATTGCTATAGTTGGAATGGTTTGGGTCAGTACAAGAAGTGGATAGATAGATTTGTTGAATATTGGTATACTATCCATAATTAAAGCAAGAAGCCAAGCTATGACTATTCCTAAGAATAATCCTATTATAGCCTCAAGTAGGGTGATTTTGCTGTGAAAGATTAGTAGTTCATAGTTTTTTATAAATGCTTTTACTATTTCTATAGGTGTCGGAATAATATATTTTGGAAGTAAGCCAAGATTACCAGCTCCTTGCCAAATAATTATTAAACACAACATTGAAATAGCAGCAGCATATTTATTTATTAAATTTGCTAACTTTTTCATCTATCGTTAGAACATCTCCATAATTAATCTTCACATTTGCAAAAATATTTTTGCTATCCTCACCCGCTAGGATAAAACATTCTTTAAGAGTATCCATTAGGTTATTGAATTCACCCTCAATAACAGTTTCAAACGGAGTTACTTTTACATTTGAATGTCTATTTTGTAGAAAATAGATAACTTTATCTATAATCTCTAATCTTCCGACATGATTGTCAAGTGGAAGAATTTGTAATGCAATACTGCAATTTATCAAAATAAAAAACCTCCTTACAATATAAGGGGGGTCTAAGTTTGGTCTTTAAGCTAAGTGTACCTACGCTGGCATTATCCAGATCAGGTTCGGTCGAAATATTAATATTTCCTCTCAGACTGTTCACAGACTCCCGTATAAATAATTATATCATATCGATAAAATAAAACAATAAAAGTGCTTTCAGATAGAAAAAATCATTCAAAACAAAGTCTTTAATTTAAGTTAGAATGGATTTTAAGTATTAAATATTAGTATTTAAACATTATTTAAATTATTGGTGTTAATATTTTTAATATAGAAAAATTATTTTTGATTTTTCTACTAATATATGATAGAATTATTAATCATAGAATAAAATAAAAGAGGGATATACTAGTGAAAATTTTAAGAGAAATTATGGAATGGGTAGTAGTTGTAGTCGTATCTATAGCAATTTATCTACTATTAAGCACGTATGTTGTTGCACCTTTCACAGTAAAAGGTCATTCAATGGATTATACATTTGCTGATAACGATAGAGTATTTGTTAATAAGTTTAATAAGAATTTTGAACGTGGAGACGAAGTAGTATTCCACGCTAATGAAACTGATGATTATATTAAGCGTATTATTGGAGTACCTGGAGATACAATAGAGTATAGGAATGATGTACTTTATATTAATGGTGAGAAAGTAGAAGAACCATATTTAGCACAGAAAATTAAAGAAGCAAAAGCTTCTGGTACAGCACCATTTACACCAGATTTTAATATTGAATTTTTAAGTAGTACAAAATCTAAAACTGTGCCAGAAGGTACATATTTTGTATTAGGTGATAACAGACAACATAGTACAGATAGTCGTGTGTTTGGATTTGTTAAAAAAGAAGCGATGATTGGTAAAGTAAGTTTAAGATATTATCCATTTAATAAGATTAGATTCTTTTAGTATTCCATAAAAAGAAATTCTATTTGTTTGAATTATTTTAGTTGATAAAAATAGTTCATTATGCTAGAATAATATACGGGCACTCTTAAAGAGTGATTTAAGAAACCACCCCCTGCGAATTTTCGTAGGGGGTTTTATTATTTTTAATAGAAGGAGAACACAATGACAAAGTATATTTTTGTAACAGGCGGAGTAGTATCATCATTAGGAAAAGGTATTGTAGCGGCATCAGTAGGTCGTGTATTAAAAAATAGAGGATTAAAAGTAACTTTACAAAAGTTTGATCCATATTTAAACGTTGATCCAGGGACAATGAGCCCATATCAACACGGGGAAGTTTTCGTTACTGAAGATGGAGCTGAAACTGACTTAGACTTAGGACACTATGAGAGATTTATCGATGTTAATTTAGGACAATATTCTAACGTAACTGCAGGACGTGTTTATTCTTCAATTATTGAAAAAGAGCGTCGTGGAGATTATTTAGGAGGAACAGTTCAAGTAATTCCTCATGTAACAAACGAAATCAAATCACGTGTACTATTAGCTGGAGAATCAAGTGATGCTGATGTTGTAATTACAGAAATCGGTGGAACAACAGGAGATATCGAGTCATTACCATTTTTAGAAGCAATCCGTCAAATCCGTAGTGATTTAGGACGTGAGAATGTATGCTTTATTCACTGTACATTATTACCATACATTAAAGCTGCTGGTGAGATGAAAACTAAACCAACGCAACAATCTGTTAAAGAATTACGTGGTTTAGGTATCCAACCAGATATTATCGTAGTTAGAAATGAATTAGCTTTAAACGACGAGCTACGTGCTAAGATTTCATTATTCTGTGACATTCCGAAACAAAACGTTATTGAAAGTCGTGATGTAAGTAATTTATATCAATTACCAGTAAATCTTAAAGCTCAAAAAATTGATGATATCGTGTTAAATCATTTTGGTTTAACTGCGCCTGAAGCTGATATGACTGAATGGTTATCATTAGTGGATAGAGTAGATAACTTAAAAGAAACTGTTAAAATTGCTTTAGTAGGTAAATATGTAGAGCTTCATGATGCTTATATCTCAGTTGTAGAATCACTTAAGCATGCTGGATATAAACATAATTCAAAAGTACAAATTGATTGGATTCAATCTGAAGATATTACAGAAGAAAATGTTCATGAATATCTTAAAGATGCAGATGGAATCCTTGTACCAGGTGGATTTGGTAATAGAGGAGTTGAAGGTAAAATTACTACTATTAAATACGCACGTGAAAACAAAGTACCATTCTTCGGTATTTGTTTAGGTATGCAACTTGCTGCTGTTGAGTTTGCACGTAACGTGTGTGGTTTAACTGGAGCACACTCATCAGAATTAGATCCAAACACGCCATACCCAATTATTAACTTACTACCTGACCAAGAAAATGTTGTTGAAATGGGAGGAACTTTACGTTTAGGAAGTTACCCATGTACATTAACAGAAGGATCTGTAGCTCATAAAGAATATGGAGAAATCAATATTACTGAGCGCCACCGCCACAGATATGAATTCAATAACTTCTATCGTGATCGTATAACACAAAAAGGAATGGTATTATCAGGTGTGAGCCCAGATGGTAAGTTAGTTGAAATTGTGGAAATTCCTGAACACCCATGGTTCGTTGCTGGACAATTCCACCCAGAATTCAAATCACGTCCAGAAAAAGCACATCCATTATTCGCAGGATTCATTAAAGCAAGTTTAGAAAATAGAAAATAAAATGAAATTATCAAACTTAATAGTTAAGCTTGAAGAAGAACGTAATGAGCTCCTGGCTGAGTCAATGGCAAAGTATATGCAGGATAAGTTTGAATTTCTAGGTGTCCGTGGCACTAAAAGAACAGAACTTTATAAAAACTACTTTCCAACTGCAAAGAAGTCTAAAAAAATAGATTGGAATTTTGTAGAAACTTGTTGGAATAGAGAAGAAAGAGAATTTCAATACGCTGCTGTTTATTATTTAAGAGCAATGCAGAAGTTTTTAAAAAGAGAAGATATTTCAAGATTAAAATATCTAATAGTGACAAAGTCATGGTGGGACACTGTTGATTTACTTGCTAAGGTTGTAGGTAGCTTGGTTATTCGTATCGAAGGTTATGATCAAATAATGCTAGAGTGGAGTAAGGATAGTAATATTTGGTTAAAAAGAGTTGCTATGTTACACCAACTTTCATTTAAAGAAAAAGTAGATGAAGGATTATTAGAAAAAATTCTTTTAGCAAATCTTGGTGATAATGAGTTTTTTATCAATAAAGCAGTAGGTTGGGCACTTCGAGATTATTCGAAATTTAATCCAGAGTGGGTAAAAGAGTTCATTGAAAATAATAAAATGAATATGGCTAATCTTAGCTTAAGAGAGGCTAGTAA
>CAURKK010000019.1:0-20197 GCA_963525505.1 uncultured Gemella sp. | reverse complement strand
TTATTTATCTTCTTTTGAAGCGAATAATGATACGATTGAATCTAAAGTTGTTTTTGGTTTTTCTTCAACTACTTCTTCTACTTCTTCTTTCACTTCTTCTGCTTTTTCGATTACAGGAGCTACCGCTTCATGAATTTCTTCAGAAGTTGGTGCTACTTTTTCTTCAAAATGATCAACTACTGCTTCTTTTGTTTCTTCTACTACTTCACTAACTTTTTCAACTACAGGCTCAGCAACAGGCGCTACAGTTTCTTCCACTTTTTCAGCTACCTCAGTTGCTACTTCCTCAGTTTTTTCTTTCACTTCTTCCACTTTTTCAGTTACTTCAGCCACTACTTCATCTTTTACTTCTTCAGCTTTAGCACCTAATTCAACGAAATTTTCTTCAACTGTTTCTACTTCTTCAGAAGATGTTAATTCTTCTAATTTTTCTCTTGCAACATCTTTTTCTTCTTGTGCTTTTGCTTCTAATTCTTGAGTTTTCTCATTAATATAAGCAGTTAACTTTTCAATACCATTTTTAGTATTTTCCTTTAATAACTCTTTGTGTTTTTCTAGTTCTTTAGGATTTTTGTAATAATACGCTCCTAATGCACTTACAGCTCCTAAAAAAGCTCCTTTAAAAATTTTACCCATGTGTATTTTCCTCCTAATATCTTATCAGTATTGATTTTATCAAAAAAATCAAATAATGTAAAGGATTTAAAGGTTATTTATTCTCTTATAATAAGTTTTTTTTGTTATCTCTAAAATAAAACTAGTAGAAGCAACAATCTACAATCTTATAAAGTGTTACTTCTACTATAAATCATTATTATTTTAAATGTTTAACCCTAGCCACAATTTCTTTATGACGACCTTTAATCATAGGTCGTGCTTGAGGATTCCCTAAATATCCACAAGTTCTTTTCACAACATCACAACTTTTCGGATCTTTATTTCCACATTCTGGACACTTAAACCCTTTTTTAGTAGGTTCAAATTCTCCTTCATATCCACATTTATAACAACGATCGATTGGTGTATTTGTACCTAAGTAACCTACCTTATCATAGGCATAATCCCAAACTGCTTCTAATGCTTTTGGATTTTGTCTCAGTACTGGATATTCACAATAATGAATGAACCCTCCACTTGCATAATATGGATAGTCTTTTTCAAAATCTAATTTTTCAAATGGGGTTGGATTTTTTCTTACATCATAGTGATATGAATTTGTATAATACTCTTTATCAGTTATATTTTCGACGATACCAAATTTCTCAGTATCCATACGACAGAATCTATCTGTCAACGATTCACTAGGAGTTGAGTATATACTATACCAATAATCACCTTCTCTTGTCCATTTATCTACACATTCTTTCATATAACGCATGATTTCAAGCGTAAATTCTTTAGCTTCAGGATTTTTCTCCCATTCTCCTCCATAAAAGACACTCGCAACTTCATACAACCCAATATATCCCAATGACAATGTAGAACGTTTATTATCAAATAATTGTTTTACTCTATCTTCAGGTTTAAGTCGTTTCCCAAAAGCACCATGCATATATAGTATAGGGGCATTCTGAGGTTTCGCCTCACCACAACGTTTCGCTCTATAATCTAATGCATCTTTACAAATTTGTAATCTTTCTTTAAAAATCTCCCAGAATTCCTCTTTATTTCCTTTTGATTCAAGTGCTACTCTAGGAAGATTTAACGTTACTACCCCAAGATTCATACGCCCACTTTCAACAAGTTCTCCTTGTTCATTTCTCCATGCAGGTAAAAACGATCTACAGCCCATCGGAGTCTTACAGCTTCCTGTAATTTTTGTAATAGTATCATACATAAGTACATCTGGATACATTCTTTGTGTTGCGCACGCCAAAGCTAGTTCTTTTACATCATAGTTAGGATCTGTTGGTTTTAAATTCAGACCATCTTTAATTACAAAGATTAATTTAGGGAAAATAGCTGTTCTTCTCTCTTTCCCTAGCCCTTGAATTCTAACCTTAAGAATTGCTTTTTGAATTTCTTTTTCGAAATACCCTTCTCCAAGACCAAAACCTAGTGATGTGAACGGCGTTTGCCCTTGTGATGAATATAAAGTATTAATTTCATACTCTAAAGATTGCATTGCATCAAAGATATCTTTTTTAGTTTTTTTATCTGCAAATTCCTTTTGTTTTTCTTCATCCTCAATCCACTCTTGAGCCATTCTTAAATTCTTTTCATAGTTCAATTGTGCAAACGGTGCAAGAACTTCATCAATTCTATCAGCACTGCATCCACCATATTGACTTGAAGCAACATTGGCGATAATTTGAGCCATTTGAGCAGTTGCTGTTTGAATACTCTTCGGACTATCTACATCTGCATTCCCAATTTTAAAACCTTTTGTTAACATTTCTTTAAAATCAATTAAGCAACAGTTTGTTAAAGGCTGATAAGGAGAATAATCTAAGTCATGATAATGAATTTCTCCTTTTTGGTGTGCATTCGCTACATGTTTTGGCAACATTTTAAGCCCTATCGCTTTGGCCACAATTCCACTTGTTAAATCACGATGAGTATTAAAAACTAGACTATCTTTGTTGGCATTCTCATTAACCACATTTTCATCACGATTAACTAGTTTTTCAATTGCCACATTTATATCAAGACTACGTTCGCGTTCAATATCACGCATACTTCTATAGCCAACGTATTCTTCATAGATTGCTTCTTCTCCTAAAGTAAGCAATGTATGTTCCACAATATTTTGTAACTCATAAATTTTTATATTATCTTTAAATCTATTAGCAATTTCAATAATGACATTATCTACAATACCATCAATATTGACACTATGTTTTGTCCCAAACACAGAGTGTACAGCTTTCTCTATAGCTTTATAAATCTTCTCAGCATCAAATTTAACAACCCTACCATCCCTTTTTATTACAAGCAAATTATTCGTTAAATTATCCACCTTTGCTTTAGTATATGAAAACAAATTATTTTTGTACATGCTATCCCCCATTTCATTATTAATTTTTTATTAAAAGACATTACAATAATATATTATCTCAAAAAAACAGCAATGTCTATAGCGAATATTTCCCGGAAATCCAGAAAGCTTATAACCTCGCCTTTCTCTAGAATTGTGAATTTTTCTAGCACTCCTGTTTATAAGAATTCCTATAAAGATTGTTATATTGTCAAGGTTTATAAAGGTTAACATATACTTCTGTACTATTTTCTAACTCCTATAAATTATAATACAGTTTTCTATATTGCGACAGCAAGCTAATTAAAAATGATAGTTAAAATGTTCACTATAAACTAAAAAAATTATTTTTTTTGACACTTAAACTATATTTTAATAAGACATTTTATGATAAAATTAAAGTAAATAAAAAAGAGAGAATGACATATGAAAAAAACACAAATAGAAAAATTAACGGATCAACTATTTTCCGCTGAAGATAGTAATCCATTATTAATAAATGAGATTGAACCCTATATAGAGTTATTTATGCACTATGAGTGTGCAATGCTTGAAATTGAAACTAAGCTTAATGTTTTTGATAAAGAATTCTCACTTCATGGTGAGAGTAATCCTATAGAATCTGTTACTACAAGACTAAAAACACCTATCAGCTTGATGAACAAACTAAAAAGATTAAATTTACCATTTGATATCGACACAATCAAAGAAAATATCTATGATGTTGCAG
Organism: uncultured Gemella sp.; assembly: GCA_963525505.1. Lineage (GTDB taxonomy): Bacteria > Bacillota > Bacilli > Staphylococcales > Gemellaceae > Gemella. The sequence continues at coordinate 16,490 of CAURKK010000019.1, read as the reverse complement.
GTGTCCGTGTAATATGCTCATTCAAAAACGATGTTTATAAACTTGTAGACGCTCTTAAGCAACAACACGATTTAACGGTCATAGCAGAAAAAGACTATATTAAAAACAACAAGAAAAACGGCTATAGAAGCTATCACCTTATTGTAAAGGTACCAATCTTCTTATCAGATAAAGTAGAACATGTAGCGGTGGAAGTCCAATTTAGAACAATTGCAATGGACTTCTGGGCTAGTTTAGAACATAAACTTAGATACAAAAAAAATCTAAGCGAGGAAAAAGAAAAAGAAATCGAGCGTCGCCTACTACTCTGTGCAGAGATAAGCGCAAAACTTGATAATCAAATGCAAAAAGTTAAAGAAATTATAGAAGATGATTCACAATTCCTATAAAAATAATCCTCTAGTATCAGCAACTACTAATACTAGAGGATTATTCATATTATTTTTCTATACTGTGTTTAATTGAATAACTAAAATAAATAACTAAACCAGCTAAAATCCACACACCAAATATTATCCATGTAGATAGTTGAATACCATATAATAACACTAGGAATAATAAAATCGATAATATTGGCAAGTACGGCATACCCGGCATAGTAAAGCCACGACTTGCATTAGGGTAGTCTTTTCTAATTATTATAGTTGAATAACTAACTATAGTAAATGCTAATATCCAAGAAACATTCGCTAAATCAGCTAATTGTCCCAGCGGCAAGAATCCTGTTAACAATGCCATCAACACCCCAACTCCTATAGTTGCCGATCCTGGTACACCATTTTTATTTAACTTCGTTAATTGTTTTGGTAATAACCCATCTCTACTCATTGTGAATAAAATTCTTATCGAGGCAAACATAGTCGCTAATGGACCTGCTAAAAGTCCTATGACAGCTCCTAGTGAGATTATCCCTGCAATCTTATCTTGTCCTACTACCTCTAGAACATAAGCCAGAGCATCACCTTTTCCTAATTGTGAGTATGGAACCATTCCTGTTAAAACAAGACATACAATAATATAGAACGCCGTACAAATTAGCAATGTAATTATAATAGCTCTTGGTAGAGACTTCTGAGGATTTATAGTTTCTTCAGCTGAAGTTGATATTGTATCAAATCCAAGATATGCAAAAAAAACTGTCGTAGCTCCTACCATAATTCCTGATAAACCTTGAGGAGCGAAGTTATTTGTCCAATTATGAGGTTTCACATAGAATACTCCAACTAACACAAATAAAACAATTACACTGATTTTAATTACAACCATAAAATTGTTAACTAACTTACTACTACTTGTTCCTTTAAATAAGACAAGCATTATCAATAATACAACGGTAATTGCTAATATATTCCCATAACCACCTTCATTCGGCAATGTAGTGAACTCCTTAGGTATTACAATCCCAAAACCTTCTAATAGATTTTTAAAATAACTAGACCAACCATTTGCAATGGCGGCTCCCGCAATTAAATAACTTCCTCCAAGAAGCCATCCCATCGAATGAGCTACAATTTCACCTAATGTCATATAACTATATGTATACACACTTCCACTTGACGGTATCGAAGATGATAATTCAGCATAACATAAAGCTGTTAATCCACAAGCCAATCCAGCAATTAAAAATGAAAATATTACCGACGGCCCAGCCTTAGACGATGCCTCTCCTGTTAAAACAAGAATACCTGACCCAATAACAGAACCCACCCCTAAGAGTATTAAATCCATTGTTCTCATTGTCGGTTTTAAAGTCTTCTTACCACTTTCTCCAAGCACCCTTTCTAAAGTTTTTTTTCTAAATATCTGCATTAATAAAAAAATCTCCTTTCATCAGAGTTGTCTACTCTTCTTTAACTCTAAATATCTTTTTTAATCCTTCTCTATTTAAATTTTTTCCGATTACTATAACTTCATTTATTTTGCGATCATCACTGCCTGTTATCACATATTTTTGTCCAACTAGATCAAATTTCAAACAGTAATTTTCAAAAACTATATTCCCTTTTGCACGGTCTACATCCCCTAATCTTCCAGACATTAAATACGTACAAACTAAAGAAAGTTCATCGGCATTATTAATATTATAACTTGAGAAGCTCATTTGTTCAAATTTTTCTTTCATTTGAGATTTTTTTATAAATTTTAATGATATTTTATTGTTTTTATTTATGAAAATAGATTTTGTATCAAAAACTTCTGACCAATAGTCTTCATCCCACTGATTATAATGCTTCAAAGGAAATTTCACGTAATCCGACAAGTTTAATTGTTGTTGTATTTCACTAAATTCATGAGTTGATAATTTTTCAGAATTACTCAACACTATTAAACCACTATGGTTAATACAATCTAAAATATACTCACCATTATTTTTAAAATTATTAATCATGTTATAATGATCTATAATTGTAATCGGCATACCAATCTCAATATTCTCATATTCTATTTTCTTTAGTTTTTCTAATACTCTACTTAACTTGGCAACTCCACTAGGCTCTATAATTAAATAATCTGGATTCAATGTATTATAAATAGTTAAAATGGAATATGTTAAATCTAAATTTACAGAACAACAGATACAACCTTGCGTAAGCTCCAAAATCTTTATATCTTCCTTCTTGGGCACTAAACTCGTTTCCAAGTACTTTCCATCTAAATTACTATCGCCGAACTCATTTTCTAATATTACAACCTGATTATTTGTTTTCTCAACAAGTTTTTTTATAAACGTAGTTTTCCCTGCGCCTAAAAAACCAGATATTATTAAAACCTTCATTCCCTCACCTCTAAAAAAAGAGAGAGCAACATTGGACACATGACTTAATAAAATCATTATTTCAAAGTTACTCACTCTTATTAGTCTAATTTTCTAGTATAACAACTGGTTTAATTAAATCAGCCGGTTTATCTTTCATAAGTAATAACGCATCTTCAACTTTGTCAAATCCGTAAAATTTATGAGTCAATAGATGATTTACATCTAATTTCCCACATTGAATTAATCTTGCTAGTTTTTCTAAACGAAGTCTTCCTCCAGGCATAAGGCCACCTATAATTTGTTTGTGTCCCATACCTACACCCCATTCTATACGTGGAATATTGATATATGTTCCTTTACCTAAGTAGTTAACATTACCAATTTTTCCACCTGGTTTTAGACATTTAACAACAGACTCCATTGTTTCTACACTGCCACCAGCAATAACGGCTTTGTCAACCCCTTTTCCATCTGTTAAAGCTAGAACTTGTTCTTCAATTGAACCATCTTTATAACCTATAAAATCAGTAGCTCCATATTTTTTAGCCACATCACGACAAATCTGACGAGTACCTACAGCAATTATGCGTGAAGCACCTCTTAAATTAGCCCCTGCAACTGCCATAAGTCCAACAGGACCAATACCAACTACAAGAACTGTATCTCCGAATTGAACATCAGCCAACTCAACACCATGGAATCCAGTTGGAACCATGTCTGATAACATACAAGCTTCTTCAATTGTTACACCTTCTGGAATAAGAGCTAAGTTCCCATCTGCATCATTTACGTGGAAATATTCTCCGAACATCCCATCTTTAAAGTTAGAAAATTTCCAACCTGCTAACATCCCCCCTGAATGCATTGCAAATCCAGCTTGAGCTTCTAAAGAATTCCAATCAGGAGTTATAGCTGCGACCATAACTCTATCTCCTACTTTGAAGTCCTTTACAAGCTCACCTACTTCAGCTACGACTCCACAGCCTTCATGACCTAAAATCATATCTTCTCTCTCTCCGATTGCACCTTCCCAAACAGTATGTACATCCGAAGTACAAGGTGAAAGAGCTAATGGTTTAACCAAAGCATCATTTGGACCACAATAAGGTTTCTCTTTTTCTACCCAACCAATTTCTCCAATTTTTTTCATCGCAAAGCCTTTCATAGCTAAACGCCTCCTTTTTTGTTATTTACATTTTAACTGAAAATCTATCTAAATAACAACTATTACCCTTTTTTATATATTAAGAAATATATCCTGCATCTTTTAGAATTTCTTTTGCATTTGGTTTCTTAGAAGAATTTACTAGAACTATTGGTCCTGTGCATCCCATTCCACTTTCTGCATAGATACCATGTTTCCACAATACTTTAGTAGCATCTTCAAGATCCAATATGTCTACTCCTGAAATTTGTGAAGTAACTACTTCTTTCTCAGGTACTTTTACTTCCTCAGAATTTGACCCCTCTTTTTTAACTTTTAATTTTGAAATTAGTTCTCCAAATTTTGCATTATTTGCTTTGTCAAATTCTAGTTTAGCTATTTCATTCACTTTCCCTTGAGCTATTTCAAAAGCATATTTCAACGCATTTGCTACAACTGGTGAACCTGATGCTCTAGATAAAATTAATATTCTTCTATCATAGTTTTCTCCAACACCTGGACCATACCCATAGCCACTAGTCTCATAATCTCCACCTGTGTTAAATGCTGAAAATACCTTCATAAACAGGTTCCCAGTCAATGAATCAACAACCATAACATCTGGTGTAGCCATTAATAAATCGTTACCTCTCATCACTGATCCACCATCTGCTCTTTGTGAAGTTGCAAATTCAAAACTATACCCATTATCTTTTAACTCTAATAATATTTTTTCAACTTGTCTTGCACCTTCTACGTTTGCAATTCCTACTGTAGGATTTTCTATTCCTAGTGATTTCGCAGTTGCAATACCGTATAAGGTATTTCTCACCATAGCTTCTACTCTATTAGTAGCAGAAGTACCTGTAGTTGTCGCAAGAAGCATTTCACGACCTCTTGCTGGAGTAATAACTCGCCCTACTGTAGATACTCCAATTGGGAAGTTATAGTGCATTGTAACACAAGATGCTATTTCCCCTTTATCTAATAGGTCTTCCATAATTTTGTGAGCTTCATCTTCGTCATTAGCTTCATATGATTCGAAATCTTTATGTCCCTTACCTATTAAAACTATATCGAATATAGGATTTTTAGCTAGTAATGCTCCTTGAATTAAATTTTCAAAGCCGTGTTCACTACCTAAAGTTGTTAAACCAACTTTTAATTTTTTACCAAAGTTTCCTGTTTCTATGGCATTAGCTACTTCTAGCAATACTTCTGATATAATTTTTTTACTCATAGTATCACCCCTAATCTTCTAACATTTCTTGGGAAATTTTTCTCATTGATTCTGCTATAATTTTTCTTATTTCATCTTTAGAAATTCCTGCAGTTTCTCCTTCTACAGTTCCACTATTTCTCTCAATTACAATAGATACTCCATCAAATAAGTTAGTCATTCTTCCTAAGAATAAACTTCCTTTACCTACTATCATAGCACGATTTTTATCTCCTTTTGTAAGATCATCAATTAAGAATCCTACATATGGTACACCTGAAGGAATATGTCCTTGAGTTGGAGCCCATCCAGGTAATCCTTTAGCTTCAATAAATGATTTTAATTCTTTTTTCTCAATGTCTCCACGCATTGCTGCTAAAGCTGCAATCATTTTGTAGTTAGCTTCAGGAACATTTCCTGCCCCTGCAGATTTTGTAATATCAGGGTTTTGCATTTCTACAGAGAACACATCAACATCTGTAATTTTTAGATTAGCTTTATCTAATGGATTAGCAACTAAAGCTCCCATTACTGCTTGTGGAGAAGATCCTGTTCCTACATTATGTTTTCCTACCATATCAGTTCTAATAATAGGATTTACTCCATCATTTTCACCAATAAGAACAGCGAATCCACCTACAACATCTTCAAGAACGGGTAAACCTTTTTTAACATGATCTTTACCATTCATTCCAAGTTTAGCACTAGCTCCACCTGCTACGACTAAAACATTTTTGTAAACACCAGATTTTACTAACGCTGAAGCATTTATTAAAGCATGAGTTGGAGCTGCACAGAAACCTCTAAGGTCAGAACCAGTAGCATTAACCAATCCTACAACCTCTGCTATAGATTTTGCGAAGTTACCACCACCACGTTGGTTAATATCTCCACATGCTTCTTCAGAACATTCAACTACATAATCAATATCTTCTGGGTTTATTTTGTAACTACGAAGTAATTCTAAAGCTGAAATAACTCCAGAAGCTTTAACTACTAGATTTTCAAAGATTACATGCGCATTTAAGTTTACATCGACATCATGTGCTTTTTTAACGTATCCTACTTCTTTTCCTTCGTGAACTAATGCTTCAAAATCAACCTCTTTATCGCTTATGTCAGATCCTTCTAATTTATCGAATAAAGGAGCTAGCTCTTTGAAATTTTCCTCTATTTTAGGTCGGACACTTGCTACAAACTCTTCCGATAATTTTACTAAATCAAAAGCATCACATAATTTCATTAAGGCTAAAAATTCATCTTGAGGAACAATTTGCCCAAATTTACCATGACGTTTGCCTTGTTCGTCTTTAATATCATACCAAGGCATTGGATAAGCTTTTAACTCATCAGGAGTTTTATTTCCGATATACACTTGGTTAGGTAAATAATTAACTACTTCCTCATATGAACGTATATGATCTTCTACTTCTTTTAAAAATTCAGAATCTGGATTTGTTACTCTTTCAATTGAACAAGTAGATCCATTTCTTACTATCATATCTGGTGTGTGAACAAGAATATATCCTGCTCCCTTAAATACTGGATAATTCATAGCTATTGTGTGCTGAGGGTACGATACATACCCTCAGCTCCCCTTTCTTTATTTTTTATTCGAATACTGTTTGACTATCAACTTCAACAGTTAAAGCATGTAATGCTTTTTCTACAAGTCCGCGTCTTATTTTTTTCTCTTCATCTGCATCTAGTTTTGGATTTCCTAGTGGGTGAGGAATTGCGATAGTTGGAACGATTCTGTTAGCTCCAACCGTTAGAGAAATCGGTACTACTGTACACATGTGAACCACAGGTATACCCGCTCTCTCTATTTCTTTTACCATCGTTGCACCGCAACGAGTACAAGTACCTCAAGTAGAAGTTAAGATAACAGCATCTACTCCATCAGCTACTAATTTTTGTGCATATTCTTTAGCGAATCCTACAGCACTAGCTACTGCTGTACCATTACCTACAGTTGTATAGAATTTTTCGTGTAAGCTTCCTACTTTACCTTCTTTAACGAAATCTCTCATTACGTCTACAGGTAATACACGGTCAGAATCTTCGTTAGCGTATACTGGGTCATATCCACCATGCGCTGTTTCATGTGTTTCAGCAGTTAAGTCATTAAATCCTTCTAATGAATATTCCCCATACTTAGAAGCTGAAGATGATTCAATGTGATCTGGATTGCCTTTTGGCACAATCCCTCCAGAAGTTACTAAGGCTATTTTTGCTTTAGTTAAATCTTTAACCGCTGGGTTTGGTTCTACTCTATCGAAATTAGGCATAGGATATTCTGTTTCGAATTCTTCACCTTTAATTTTCTTAACAAGCATTTCAACAGCACGTTCAGAACCACGTTTTTCACTAAAGAAGTTTACACGAACTCCTCTTTCGTGATATCCTTCTTCTTTTGGAGATAAGATTTCTTCACCTTTAGCTAACTTCGTTGCAAATTTAGCTAATTTCGGTAAAGCTTTTCTCATACCTGCAGCACTATCAGATGTTTCAAGAATATAAACTTCTTTTCTAAACATATCTGTTCCAGGGTTTTCTACATACATAGCTGTTACCGCTGGAATATGTAATTCATCTTGAACAGCTTTAGTAATAGTTCCTGCAGCAACCCCATAACGTCCTGCATTAAAAGCTGGTCCTGCGATAAATAATTGAGGATCGCATCCTTTAATCATATCAATAAGTTCTACTTGAACTTTTTCTAAATTTTCATTGAAGTAGCTATCTCCACAAACTACGGCAGCTACTACTTCAAATTCTTCTCCCAACTTGCCTTGTAACTGAACACTAATTGGTGGTAATTCAGTTCTTAATTCTGGTGCAATGTGGGCTTTTTCTTCTCCACCTACTCCAGCGAAGAATTGGTTTATATAATGTACTACTCTTATTTTAGACATTGTTATTTCCCCCTATAATTATTTAAGAATACTTAATTACTCTCCTCGAATATCTTGCATTTCACTCGCGATTTCATCAACATCTAATACCATTTCCATCATTCCAACTTGATCTTCATAGATAGCTTCATCTATTTGTGATTTTATTTCTTCTTCTACAATGTGATATACAGCTAGATTAAGTTCTACTCCAGCAAGTGGTCCTGCAAATGTTGGATCTCCCACTGTTACAGTTTCAGCTGCTAGACCAGCAGCTTCGGCTTCTGCAGCACCTAGTAAAACAACAACGTTTTCGTTACCGAATTTTTCGGCAGCTTCTTTAATACGTTTTTGGTTTTCTAAGTCCATAGCCCCTGCAGCCGTTCAGACAAAACACTCAGTAGATGAAAATACTACTTCTAATCCCTCAATTGGTTTTACACATTCTTCGATAGCTAATCCTGGAATACCATCACGGTCTCCAATGATAACTACTTTTTTATTAATAAGATTTACCATTATCTTATTCCTCCTTGTTCAAATCTATAACATTTTTTATTTTGTTTAATTAGAAAGTTTTGGCACTTAAATAACCAAATCCTGTTTCGTTTGTAGCTCCTGTAATGGCTTGGATTTCTACTTCAATAGTTCCATCTTCTCTTAATGAATCTTGGTTACCACCAGCAATTACATTTACTACATCGATGTGTCCTATAATTTTATCTAGTTTTGGTAATACTACTACTTGGTTAGCATTTCCACCTGTAACTACAGCATTAGCAGCTACATCAGCATCAGCTAAACTTTGGCTGGCTCCATCGCGCCCTGCATATTCATCTGTTACGATTACAGTTTTAACTTGTTCCGCTTCGATTTTTTTACAGTTCATGATTAAGTCAGTATCTGGATTACCAAATCCTTCTTGAGATACGATTACAGCATCTAAGTTTAAGTAACGACAAAGTTTTGCAGTCCAGTTAGATGAACGTTCTTTATCCATTAAATAAACATTTTCATTAGTAATTATTACACCTAAGAAGTTAATCTCTTTACCGTGTTTTTTGTATAAATCTTCTATAACACCATTGTTTAAGTGTACGTATGTTGGGTTTTTATCACATGCTGATACACAGTTACCACTTACTATAGCACCATCCATGATTTCTGTTGGATACAGAATAGTTGGTACAATTTGTTTCGCATCAACACCATATACATAAGTATCATGTAATAAACCTTGAGTTTGAAGCATGTATACATATCCTACTTTTGGAAGATCAGGGTATTCAGCAATTTGTTCTAATAAAGGTTTTGTTTCATACACTTCTACTTCTTCAGGCTCTAATGTACGAGCTAATTCTGCAATATATCGTGCAGCTTTGAACCCAATATAACGAACCGCTTTTTCGTGTTCATGTTGTTTAATTCCTTCTTTTGGTTCAGCGATAACGATTAGGTTATTTGTTTTTGAAAACGGAGTATATTCAGCTCCAACCCCTGTCATATCAATGATACCTTCTTGGAATCCTACTATTTTCCCAGTAGTTACAACAGCCATACCTTTAAGAGCAATTGTACGACCTTCACCTACAGTATCTACTTTCGATAAGATACCAGGGAATATACCGCCACGTCCTTCAACTTTCACACGAGGTTCGATTACATCCTTAACCGGTGTAATACGAACACTTTCTCCTGGACGAGCAATATCTAAATCTACCGATTTAATTGCATCATCCTCAAAAACAGCTTTTACAAGCTCTTCTTTATTTACATACAATACATTTGCTTCGATTTTTGATTCAGTAGCAAATTGTATATCTTTAATATGAATCTTTCCTAATTCAAGACGCATACCTAATACCTCCCTTTGAGTTAATTTTAATAATATTTTTTAATCATAGCTTCAATATTAGGAATAGTTGCATCGTCTTTTGTTACTTCTTCGACTTTGCTACCATCTTTATATATCGCTAATGTTGGTAACCCTAAAACTTTTTGTTTAATAGCAAGTCTTCTTGCTTTTGTTGTATCTAGAGATGTAAATTTGATTTTATCTCCATATGTTTCCGCCAATTTGTGAACATCAGGCATAAGTGCTTTACATGGTTCGCATCCTTGACTCCAGAAGTCTACAAACACATATCCTTCTGCTTCTAATACTTCACTCTCAAAGTTTTCTTTGTTAAGTTCTAACATTTTCTTGTTCTCCTTTAGTTATTTTATTTTTAAATTTTATTCAAATTTCTCAGCAATATATTTTTCAGCGCGAATCGCTGCTACAGCTCCGTCTGATACCGCAGTAACTACTTGACGGATATCTTTAACACGACAGTCACCAGCTACAAATACACCATCTACATTTGTTCTAGTATCTTCTCCTGCTTTGATGTATCCATCTTCTGTCATTTCAACTTTTCCTTCAAATAGTTTTGTTTGAGGAATGTATCCTATGAAGAAGAATAATCCCATTGTTCCATCTTCTTCGTCAGCTTCAATCACATATTCTTCACCAGTTATTACATTTTTCAATCTAATAGCTTCTAAAATTCCATCTCCAATAGCTTCTGTAACTACAGTATTTCCTAAAATTTCAATTTTTGGATTGTTTTTAGCTTTTTCTGCAGTAACTTTTTCACAACGAACATTTTCTCTACGGTATACAATTGTTACTTTACGAGCAAATTTAGTTAAGAATAAAGCTTCTTCTACAGCACTATTAGCTCCACCAACTACATAAACATCAAGTCCTTCGAAAAAGTCACCATCACAAGTTGCACAATAAGAAATACCCTTACTTTCTAACTCTTTTATTCCTGGTGCATCTAATTTTCTTGGAGACGCTCCTGTTGCAATAATTACTGTTTTAGCAGTATAATCACCACTCACACATGTAACTACTTTTTCATCCCCCTCAAGTTCAACATTAAGAACTTCATCTTGTTTTATTTCAGCTCCGAAACTCTTAGCTTGTTCGACCATTCTTGCAGTTACACGAGGACCTGTTGGATCTTCTACCGCTCCAGGATAGTTTTCAATTAAGTGCGTAATAGCAGCTTGACCCCCGTTTTTAGATTTTTCAAGAACCAATGTACTTAATTTTGCACGTGAAGCATACAAAGCTGCAGATAAACCAGCTGGTCCTGAACCTATAATAATTACATCATAATGTCTACTCATAATTATTCTCCTTTAGTTATTTTTTATAAAATTCTTTTTATCGCATTTAATATTAAATCATGATCGATGACACTAAAATCATCTTTTACTCTATCAGTCCACAATGGAACCCTCTTATTATTTCTAAACTTTTCAAATGTTCCAACGGCTTCTGATATTAAATTAATTGAAGTGATATCTAATTTTTCACTTCTTTTAATAAGAATACTTCTATATATCGTCTCATTAGGCTTCACACTCCCATATAAAGGATGTGTTAGTACCTCATAATTATCATGAACATAATCTCTCACTTTTTTTAAAACATCTAAGTAACTAATATCAAAATACTCAATTTCTATATCCTTAAACTTTTCTTGGTTAAATTTTGGATTATTAGTTATTAATTTCATAGCACCCCTCCTAAAAATATAAAAAACAGAAAGAAAGCTAGCTTTCTCCCTGTTGACTTACTTCAGAGTTCTGTCCTAGTGTGGTCTTTTTACCTGAGAATTTCATCAATACTTGCCAAATATCAACTTGTACCTTCGGTGCCTTGCGTTCTCTCCCACACTGCTCTTACAGTATATTTCTTTATATCTTAATTTTATACTATTTAACAACTAAATAAAAACGTTTTCTTAAATGATTTGGAAGTAATTTAAAAATATATTAATAAATTCTACTATGAACATATATAATTTTCTCTTATAAAACCTCATATAAAGCAATTACTATACAATGTAATAAAAAATAGATTTGTTTTTTCTATATGTTAATTTTATAACTCCTGGTTACGATTAAATTATAACTATACGATGTTTAAGTTCTGCAAATCAAAAAACACTACTTATATTTCGAAAAATTTTGTTTTTTTATCATTTTTTGAAAAATTTTTCATTGAAATATACATATATTTTCGTTATACTTAATTTACTACAAAATTTATAAAAGGAGGAATGTCATGAATAATGCTAAAAAAAGCTTAATTGCTATTTTAATATGTTACTTCTCGTGGGGTTTATTCCCGATATACTTCAAATTATTAAAAGAAATTGGTGCATACGAAGTTTTAGCAATGAGAATTCTATGTTCTTTTCTCTTTATGGTTCTAGTTGTAGCAATTGCTAAAAACAAACAAAATATTTTGACAGAAATATCCGACCTTTGGAAAGATAAAAAAGGCGTCCTATTATTGATACTTGCTTCATTTTTAATAACAGGAAATTGGCTTACTTATATTATCGCTGTAAATACTAATCACGTGTTAGAAGCAAGTTTTGGTTATTACTTAAATCCTATAGTAACAATTATTTTAGCCGTTGTATTTTTAAAAGAAAGATTAACTCGTACACAAACAATCGCATGTCTATGCGTCGGAGGATCTCTACTGTACTTATTTATTTCACTTGGATCTCTTCCATGGATTTCTATCATCTTGGCATTATCTTTTGGATTATATAGTTTATGTAAGAAGAAAATAGTATTGAGTCCTAAAGCTAGTCTCCTAATAGAAACTGCAATAGTGTCACCTATAGCACTTATATATACGAGTTATCTAATGTCCAATAATCTAATAACATTCCATAAATTTGGAACAGCTACCTTAATATACCTATTACTATCCGGGGTAATTACAGCGGTTCCTCTAATGTTATTTGCTAAAGGAGCAACAGATATTCCCTTATATATACTAGGTATACTTCAATACTTACCCCCTACAATGCAATTCTTTATCGGAATATTTATTTACGGAGAAGAATTAAGTGTGCAAAAACTAATATCATTCTCAATAATTTGGGTTGCCGTAGCTGTATTTTGTTATTCGGCTATTATCTCAATGAAAAAACAAAACCTAGTTAATGAAAGCCATAGAAAATAGTGGTTTATATCTAGTTTTAAAAAAACTTTAATACAAAACAAAAAACGAAGTTTGATTTCTCAAACCTCGTTTTTTTACTTTCAATTATGCAGCTTTTGAAGTACCTTGTTTAATCATAGAGATACCTGTTATGATAACTACACCAATGATTACCCATGTTAATACTGCAAGTGGCATACTCTTAACTAATGTATAAGCAATAGTTACCCCAATAACACCACCGATTGTGATAGCTACAGAACCAATTCTTGAATAGTTACCAGCTTTAATAAATTCTGGTGAACCGATAGCCATAAGTCCAGCGCAAGATCCCATCATAATTGGGAATGCTACTAATGGGCTAAGTCCTAACATATAAACCATAGCCATACATGGTGCATATAATCCTACTCCAGCCATCATAAGTGCTCCAAGAATGAAGTTACCTGCAACACCGACTACAAGTTTAATACCTGTTAATCCTACAGCTTCATTACCAGCTCCAAGAGCTTTCAACCAACCAAGTTGCCCTGAAGCCATTAATAGAGCTGTTACGATTAAACACACACCCATAACAAGTTGGATTTTTTTCTCAGGAAGTTTATTTACAATTCTTGCACCTACTAATGCACCTGCAATAGCAGCAGCGATCATTGAGAATAAAGTAATCCCTTCAACTTTAACCCCTGTTAAGAATAAAACTGCTTCCATAATAACTGGGATTGTGTGAGCTACGTTTAGTGTACCAGGAATTTTTTTGTCAGTGTCTAAAAACTTAGTAACTTTGAAAAATAATGTTGTTGGCGCAAAGCTACCGATACCTAGAGTATCGAAGAAGTCAGTTACTAACCCGATAAGGAATCCGACAACTGGACTTTCTTTACCTAAATCGTTTTTGTGTTTTACAAGGTCCACTACTAAAGATGCAAGGAAGAATACCCCTCCAGCTCCTATGATAATTAATAATACTGTTAATAAATCCATATATTTTCTCTCCTATCCTAATAAGAATCCGTATGTTAATGAATCGTCTGGATCATAAACGTAGTTACTGAATCCTAAGATGTATCCAGAACCTGTGATTTCTGGAATAATAGCATCAAATCCTGCTAATTTACGTTCTTCAACGATTCTTCCTTTGAATAAAGTACCTAAGATACTTTCATATACAAATGGTTCACCTGGTTTTAACTCACCTTTTGCATAAAGTGTAGCTAATTTAGCAGATGTTCCTGTTCCACATGGTGAACGGTCAATATTTCCATCTCCAAACACTACTACGTTTTTATATGTAGCTTCTGGGTGAGATGGTTTATCATAAATTTCAACTAAATCTACAGTTTTAATGTGTTCTAAAGTCGGGTGTTGAATTTCAATATTCGCATTAATTGCATCACGAATTTTTAATCCAGCTTCTTTTAATTTAGAAGCATTTTTAGGCGTAACTTCTAAACCAAGTTGATCTGCAGAAATAATACAGAAGAAACTTCCACCGAATGAAATATCAAATTTAACGTGTCCTACTCCTTCTACATCAAGTTCTACATCGCGTTTGTATAAGAATGATTCAACGTTTCTGAATGAAACTTCTTTTACTTTAGTTCCATTGTCTTTTAATTTAGCAGTTGCATAGATTAATCCAGCAGGTGTTTCTACTACAACTTCTTTTTCAGTAGCACCTTCTTCAACGTCTACCATTCCAGTTTCTACAGCTGCAGTAACTGCTGCGATAGTGTTGTGTCCACACATATTTAAGTAACCACCAGTATCCATGAATACTAATCCAAAGTCAGCTTCTTCTTTTGTTGGTGGTAATAAGAATGCTCCAAACATATCTTGGTGCCCACGTGGTTCAAACATTACTGATTTTCTTACATCATCAAGGTGTTCGATAAAGTATTGTTTTTTCTCTACCATATCTTTACCCGGAATTTTTGGAATTCCTGCTGTAACTAAACGAGCAGCTTCCCCTGCTGTGTGTGTATCGATAACTGAAATCATTTTATTTAGTTTCATAATAACTCACTCCTTAATTTTATTTATTGTTATTTGTATCTTGTCTCATTTTTAATTTTAATAATGCTAGTGCTTTTCTAGCATCAGTATAGTCAATATTGTTTTGACATACTATTTCTGTTTCTACACCTTCTTCAGACTTATTAAAGTCTAAAACGAACTTCGTGTATTGATTTTCTACTACAAATTTATGTTTACCCATAAATTTTAATCCTACAATAGAAATTCCACGTTCTCCTATTTCAAACATAGTGTTAGCATAATCTACATCACTATTTCCCCAACCATCAGCCGAGATAATAGCTCCATCTGCTCTCATTGCTTCTAACCATGTTGCAGTTCGCCACCCTACTAGATGTTTCAAACGATTATCCTGTGGTGTTCCCACTACAATTACCCCTTGGAAATCAATATCAGGATCTGTTGCTAATGTATCTAGTAATGGATCCCTAAAGTGGTGTAAACTTGTTTCTTTTGTAGATGGTCCAATACCCATAATAACACCTCTTCCTATACCATTGCTCTTATCGCACCATCGCGATATTCATTAGCTGTAAGTAGCACTGGCATATTATTCATATCTATAATAGAAATCCCTTTATCTATTCCACTTGGTTCTATCGGGAACAATTGATTATCATACATCATCCCTTGTCCAGCAACTTCTTTAACTAAAGCTACTTTTGGTTTTCCAGGATTTTTTGGATTATAAAATTCATGAATTTCATCCGCATCACGTCCACTAAGAACTTTCATTACTTCACGTATATTTTGTAAGTATACATCTGATAATTCAAATATAGAAAAGGCTAATGCTCTATCAAAATCTACTTCTGGTTTAATAATAACATCAATATGTATTAAATAATCATTATCTGAAGGTGAACCTGCTTTATTTAATACAAGTTGTTCTTGTAAAATACCTTCAGATGAACCAAATTCATGCATTTGTTTTCCTTCAGTATTCGCCCCTGTTAAAAGCATGTATACTCCTGTTAAAGTATGTGTTATACCTTCACCAAGTCTTCCTAAAACTTTTGTAGATATCGGCACTACGTCCATTATAGTATTTACATAAAAATTATGTTCACGAGGCTTAATTATCTTAACCTCTACACTTTCAAATATGTTTTTGTCATATTCAATTTCTGTTGGAATAATAAGTTCATTATTTTCAATTTTAACTTTTCTTCCTAAAGCAACATTTTTAATATGAAATGCTTTTATTTGCAATCTCTCTTTTGTCATAACTATCAATCCCTTACTATTTTATTTCCTGTATTAATACAGTATGTAAGTTGTTTACTAGTACAGATATTTTGTTAAAAAAGAAGAGGGACACCCGTCCCTCTTCTGATATTTCTCCTACACGTGAGCAATATACTCAAATGGAAGAGGAACTATTTTACCTGAACTTGGTATTTTAATTAGTTGCT
>CAURKK010000018.1:0-20882 GCA_963525505.1 uncultured Gemella sp. | reverse complement strand
ATAGACCAATTAGACCATTATTTGAAGATGGTTTTAGAAATGAAGTACAAGTTATTTCAACTGTATTATCAGTTGAGTATGATTGTGATCCTGTAATGGCAGCAATGTTAGGAAGTTCATTATCATTATCTGTATCAAATATCCCATTTAAAGGACCGATCGCTGGAGTTACAGTTGGATATGTTGATGGAGAATATGTAATTAATCCAACAGTTGAACAAATGGAACGTTCTACAGTTGACCTAAAAGTAGCTGGAACGATTGATGCTATTAACATGGTAGAAGCTGGAGCAAAAGAAGTTTCTGAGGAAATTATGCTGAATGCTATTATGTTTGGTCATGAGGAAATTAAACGACTAATTGCATTCCAACAACAAATTGTTGATGAAATTGGTCAAGAAAAAATGGCAGTTGAGTTAAAAGTGATTGATGAAACCATCTATAATGAAGTTCTTTCAATGGCATTATCTCAAATGAAAGAAGCAATTGCTATTAAAGATAAACAAGAGCGTGATGAAGCTATTTCGGCAGTAAAAGAAAAAGTTCTTGAAGTTTTTAAAGAACGTGTTACAGCTGAAGATGAGTTTGATATAGTTAAAGAAGCAAAATTATCATTAGATAAAATTGTTAAAGATGAAGTTCGTCGTGAAATTACTGAAGATAAAGTTAGACCAGATGGACGTGCATTAACAGAAATTAGACCATTAGCTTCAAGAGTAGATGTGCTTCCAAGAACACACGGTTCTGCATTATTTACTCGTGGGCAAACACAATCACTAGGTGTTGTAACATTAGGTAACTTATCTGATGAGCAAATCATTGATGATTTAACTCAAGAAGAAAATAAGAGATTTATGTTACACTATAACTTTCCAGCATTCTCAGTTGGTGAAGTAGGATTCAGTCGTGCTCCAGGACGTCGTGAAATTGGACATGGTGCATTAGGAGAACGTGCATTAGCTCAAGTGATTCCTTCTAAAGAAGATTTCCCATACACAATTCGTATTGTATCAGAAATCTTAGAATCTAACGGTTCAAGTTCTCAAGCTACAATTTGTTCAGGTTCAATGGCATTAATGGCTGCAGGGGTACCAATTAAAGCTCAAGTAGCTGGTATTGCAATGGGGCTAGTTAAAAAAGATGAACACTACACTATCTTAACAGATATCCAAGGTATGGAAGACCACCTTGGAGATATGGACTTCAAAGTAGCAGGAACTTCTGAAGGTATTACTGCACTTCAAATGGATATTAAAATTGATGGACTAAGTGAACAAATCTTAAAAGAATCTCTAGAACAAGCACGTGTCGGTAGATTACAAATTTTAGAGCATATGAATAGTGTAATTGCTGAGCCACGTAAAGAAGTTTCTACATTTGCACCAAAAATCAAAATTATTAAAATTAAACCTGAAAAAATTAAAGATGTTATCGGTTCAGGTGGTAAAGTTATCAACGAAATCATCGAGAAAACAGGTGTTAAAATTGATATCGAACAAAACGGAGATGTATTTATTTCTTCACCTGAAATTGAAGGAATTAATAAAGCAATCGAAATTATCGAAAATATTACTCGTGAAGCTGAAGTTGGTGAAATTTACCTTGCTGAAGTTAAACGCATTGAAAAATTCGGTGCCTTTGTTGAATTATTCCCAGGAGTTGATGCTTTAGTTCATATTTCTAAATTAGCTGAAGAAAGAGTAAATAGAGTTGAAGATGTTGTTAAAGTGGGAGATACTCTGAAAGTTAAAGTAATTAAAATTGATGAGAAAGGTCGAGTAGACGCAGCAGCTCATTTCTAGGAGAATTTTATGGAGTTATTTGAAAAAGAAAGACGTGGAATATATGTCTATTTTAAAAGTTTTAAAGACTTAAATAAATTAGAAAAATATGGGAACTTTATTTCTTATTCTAAAAGAGGACGATATGCGTGTATCTATGTTGATGAAAATAGAATAGATAGTATTGTTGCAGATCTTAAGAAAAAGAAATTTGTAAAAAAAATAGAGTTATCTGGAATGTCAGACTTACACTTAAGTTTTGAACA
The DNA here is from genome assembly GCA_963525505.1 of uncultured Gemella sp. Taxonomy (GTDB): domain Bacteria; phylum Bacillota; class Bacilli; order Staphylococcales; family Gemellaceae; genus Gemella. Next base: position 18,835 of record CAURKK010000018.1, on the reverse strand, counting down.
TTTAGATTCAAGTCTACTAACTAAGCAATAATAAAAATAAGGGAGAAGTTCTGAAAATTCTCCCTTATTTTAAGGAAGTATCTAAAAATATGATATTTTATGGCGAGGACAAATGAGAGTTATAGCAGGAAAATATAGATCTATAAAATTAAATGCAGTTGAAGGAATGAATACAAGACCTACAACGGATAAGATTAAAGAAAACTTATTTAATATGATAGATTGTTATGATTGTAAGGTACTGGATCTTTTTGGAGGAACTGGTGGCTTAGGTATAGAAGCCTTAAGCCGCGGGGCAACCCATGCTACTTTCATAGATGGTAGTAATAATGCAATAAAAGTTATTAAAAGTAATATAGAAAAATGCAGAATAGATACATCAGATTATTCACTGTATAGAAATGATTTTAAGCGTGCATTGAAAATCTTTGGTAAAAAGGAAGAAAAATTTGATATTATCTTTTTAGATCCTCCGTATGATAAAGGATTGATAGATGATGCATTAAAGAATATTTTTGATAACCAGTTGTGTAATGAAGGAACTTTGATTATTTGTGAGAAAAGTAATACTGAAGAAATTACTTATCAAAATAAGAATATTGAAGTTATAAAAGAAAAGCAGTATGGAATAACAGACATAGTAATTTTTGAATATATGGAGAAATAAAATGAAAAGAAAAATAGCGATTGTACCAGGTAGCTTTGATCCTATTACTTATGGGCATATTGATATTATTAAAAGAAGTGCTGAGTTATTTGATGAAGTAATAGTAGCTATTCTGGTAAATCCTGATAAAAAATATTTATTTTCACTTGAAGAAAGAGTGGATATGATAAATGAAACGATTAACGATATTCCAAATGTTAAAGTTGACTCATTTTCAGGTTTATTAGTAAATTATGCAAAAAAAGTCGGATCGAATGTTATCGTAAGAGGATTGAGAGCTGTATCTGACTTTGAGTATGAGATGCAATTAACGTTTATGAATAAGGCACTGGATGAAAATATTGAAACATTTTATATGATGGCTAATAAACAGTATTCATTTATTAGTTCAAGTATTGTAAAAGGAGTTTCAGGTTTTGGTGCTGATTTATCTAAATTTGTTCCGGAAAATGTAGAACAACGTTTAGAAAAAAAAATGAAAGAGAGAGGATAAAAGTGAAAAAAATCCTATTTACTGGAGGAGGATCGGCAGGTCACGTCTCGGTGAATGTTGCTTTAATTCCAGAATTCAAAAAAAATGGATATAAAATTTCATATATTGGTAGTAAAACTGGTATTGAAAATGAAATGATAGGAAAAATTTCAGATGTAAAATATCATAAAATTAGTTCAGGGAAATTGCGTAGATATTTTTCTTGGGAAAATTTTATTGATCCATTCAAAGTAATAAAAGGAATTGTAGATTCTTTATTAATATTAAAAAAAGAGAAACCAAATTTTGTTTTCTCAAAAGGTGGATTTGTTAGTGTTCCTGTTTGTATGGCAGCTAAGTTATTAAGGATTCCAGTAGTCTTACATGAATCAGATCTTACACCAGGACTGGCTAATAAAATTAATATTAAGTTCTGCAATCATATCTTTACAACTTTTGAAGATACGCAGAGGTTCTTACCGAAAAGTAAGGCTAGTTTAATTGGTGCTATTGTAAGAGATGATATTTATACAGGGGATAGTCAAAAAGCTTATGAATTAACAGGGTTTAATCAAGATAGACCTGTGTTATTAGTAATGGGTGGATCTCTAGGATCAAAAATTTTAAACGATTATATTTGGGATAATATTGATCAACTCACTGAAAAATATCAAATCGTTCACCTAGTTGGAAAAGGGTTATTAAATAACAATATAGATAAAGAAGGGTATAAACAATTTGAATTTTTATCAAAAGAATTGTTTGATGTACTAAAAATTACCGATTTTGTTATTTCAAGAGCAGGTGCAAATTCAATATATGAATTTTTAGCTTTGGAATTACCTCCGATTCTTGTTCCACTTGGAACTAATCAAAGCAGAGGAGATCAAATTGAAAATGCTAGATTCTTTGAAAAAAATGGATTTGCAAAAGTGGTTGTAGAAGAGGACTTCGCAACACTTCCTATTTCTCAAATTGATGAATTTTATAATAATTTAGAAGATTATAAACATTCTATGCAAGTTTATAAAAATGAAAAACGTGTGATAAACGATGTAACTGATTTTTATAACAAGATTTTGGATAAAGTAGGAGGTGAAAATTAGTATGAAGAAATTAAGCATACTTACGTATGTGAAGATATTAGTTTTCATAGCGTTAGCAGTTGTAGCAATAAAGTTTCCAAACAATGATTTTGATAGGATAATTGCTGATCTACTTGAAATAAAAGTTTTATCACAAATAGCTAAAATTTTATCTCTTATTTTTAATGACAAGCTATTGTTATTAATAATGATACTATTGACTGGATTTTTAGTTTGGATAAAAGAGCTTAAAAAAGCTGTATTTATATTTTTTAGTGCAGGTTTTGGAGGATTCTTCTTAGCGGCATTCAAATACAGTATTCAGAGAGTTAGACCACTACCAGAAATCCATGATGGATTTAGTTTCCCTAGTGGACACTCTACATTTGTAGCATTATTTTTCTTAGCATTAATTTTTGTAATTAATAAAAAAGAAATATTATCTGTAATAGCTATTTTTGCAATTATTACAGTGCCTATCTCAAGAATGATTCTAGGTGCACACTTTATTAGTGATGTAGTTGCAGGATTATTACTTGGAAGTATCATAGTAGATTTTATGAAAGTTTATTATGGAAATATTTATAATATTTTAATGAGGGTATTAGGAAAAACAAATGAATAAATTTAAAAATAAAGAGGGGATAATTGCGCTTTGTTTAGCAGTTATACATTTTGTTTTATGGTATTACTTTGCATACATTAAATTTGATGTAAATAATGTAAAATCATATAACTATATATTAGGACTTCCCGAATGGTTTTTTTATAGTTCTATAGTAGTTAGTGTTTTGATAATCATTTTAGTTGTTATCTTAACAAATCTTTTACTAAATGATGAGATAAAAGAGGAGGAAAATAATGACAAATAATTTAGATTATAGAATTCTAATTCTGTTTGTAACTATATTTTTAGGGATAATACTATTACCATTATTTATGAATCGTATTAGTAAAACAGAACATCAAGGTGGATTCTTCGAAAAATATTATTTAGCGGATAGAAAGGTAAGTGGTATTGTCTTAGCGATAACATTAATGTCTACTTACGGATCTGCTTCTACATTTTTAGGAGGACCTGGTGTTGCTTATAAACTTGGTTATGGTTGGGTATTACTTGCTGTAATTCAAGTAGTAACTGGTTATTTTGTACTTTTAGTACTAGCTAAAAAGTTTAAGACTGCTGCACAAAAAATAAATGCAATAACAATAAGTGATTATTTAAAAAATAGATATGAATCTAAAGTAGTAGCATTCATATCAACACTTGCTATGATTGTATTTTTAATTGCTGCGATGAGTGCTCAGTGGGTAGGTGGAGCTAAGTTATTATCAGCCTTCATGGGAATTGAGTATAAGACTGGTATTGCTCTTATCTCAGTAATTATTATATTCTGTGTAGTATTCGGTGGATTAAAAAATATACTAATAACTGATATGATCCAAGGATTAATAATGATATTCTCTACGATTATTTTACTATTTGCAGTAATTAATTATGGTGGAGGTATTGATCAGATTACAGCTAACTTGTTAAATATTAATGAAAAAATACTATCTCCTTTTGGAGCAAATGGCAGTTTAACACCTAGTTATGTTAGTTCATTTTGGGTATTAGTCGGAGTTGGAGTAATAGGGATTCCACAAATTGCTATCAACTCAATGCTCTATAAAAATAAACGAAGTTTAAAACAGTCTATAATTGTAGGAACGATTGTAATTTTTATAGTAATGTTTGGAGTTCATTTAATAGGAGTTATGGCAAGAGGTGTATTTCCAGATATCAAAGACTATGATTCTGTAATTCCAATAATTACGTTAAAAGTACTTCCTTGGTATTTAGCAGCGCTAGTTCTTGCAGCACCAATGGCAGCGATAATAACTACAGTTAATGCTCAATTCTTATTAATATCATCGGCTTTAATAAAAGATTTACTATTTAATAATAAATCTATTAAAGAAAAAATTACAGGTAAGAAAGTTCCTGTCTTTGTATATGGTGTTAATATTCTGGTGATTTTATTGATAATGCTATTAAGTATGAGACCACCTAGTCTAATCGTAAATGTAAACTTATTTGCATTTGGGGGACTAGAGGCAACTTTCTTATGGCCAATTTTACTAGGATTATATTGGAAAAAAGCTGAGAAATATGGTGCTCTTAGTTCTATAGTGTTAGGTTTAGTGAGCTACATACTTATAAAAACAATATATGTGATTAAATTCATAGAACCAGTAGTGATTTCGTTATTAATATCATTAATAGCGTTTGTAATAGTTTCATTATTAATGAGTAAAAAACAATTGAAAAAATAGTTATATTGTAATAAAATAAAAATGTAAAGAGTAAGGAGGAATAAAAATGTCGAAAAAAGTCATAGTAAAACACACAGATGCCGAGAAATTCACTGTTAGTAATATGCTAACTGTAGGAAAAGAATATGAAGTTGTTAATGAAACAGAAGAATATATATTTGTAGTAGATAACAGTGGAAAAGTAGGTGGATACTACCACGATTATTTTGAAGAAGTAAAATAATTCAAGGGGAAAAAATGAAAAAAAATACTATAAAGAATACAGTTCTAGTTGTATTATTTATAATTCTAGCGCCATTAATTCTAGTAGGGATAACTACTTTAGGGAATTCTCTTGGTGGAAAATCAAAAGATAAAGTTGTACAAACTACTGAACAAGCGGCTAAGGTACCTGAGGAGACAAAAGCGGAGAGTAATAATAATATACCAAAAGCGGATGATTCAAAAATAACTGATGAAAATTCTAATAAAAAAGAGACTACAACTAATAAGTCAGATAAAAGTGAATCTGAAGGTGTTGTAAGTGCTACTCCAGTACCTGGTCAGGATTATATAGTTAAATCTGGGGATTCCCTATTTACTATAGCTTCAATAGCTTATGGAGAAGGGAATTCTCAAAGTGGTGTAGAGAAAATAAAAGAAGCAAACAGTATTAGTAATAATAATATAGCAGCTGGACAAAAAATTCAGATACCGAAAATGTAAAAAAAGAAATCATCTCATTGAGTTTTGAGATGATTTCTTTTTTTATAGTGCTTTACGTTTTGAAAAAATAGAATAAATTATACTAATCACTAATCCCAAAAGAACTAGTGTTATTGCCACGTAAAATGCATCCGTAAAGTCACCGTTGTGTTTTGCGGCAATACCAGCAGCATATTTAGGAGCAAAAAATGCCGCAGTAGAAAAACCAATAAAGACAATTCCATAGTTAACTCCTTGGTTGATTGGGCCAAAAGTTTTCATGACTAGTGGAGCGAAGACTCCCATAGTTCCTCCAAAACATAAACCAAGAAGAATAAGACCAACTGTAAGGCCAAGAGTAGTTCTAATATTAACTAGAATTAATAATGATATTGCAATTACTGAGTAAATAGTAATAAGAGTTTTTTCGTGACCTATTTTATCTGAAATGATTCCCCAAAATATACGTCCTAAAGAATTTGATAATGCATAAATACTAACGAATGTTGCTGCAACAGAAGCTGTTAATCCAAACATAGTTTGACTTATAACTGATGCATTTGATGCTACCATTAATCCAGAGAATGCGCCGATAGCAAACATTGAGATTATAAAGTAAAATGATAAATTCATTAACATTTGTTTCCAATTTTTATTAACGACTTCTTCCTTAATTTCAACCACAGGTTGAATCCATCCTTCAGGTTGATAGTTAGAAGGAGCTACTTTAATGAAGAAAAGTGCAACAATAATAATTAATAAATAAGTAGATCCTAAGTAAATAAATGCATTATGTACACCAAAATTAGCTATAAGATTATGAGCTATTGGGGCGGCAATAACACTAGCACCACCCATAGCACCAGTTATTAGACCAGCAGTCAATCCTCTTTTATCAGGGAAGAATCTAAGCGCATTACTTATAATTCCAGAATATGCAAATGCTTGTCCAACACCTGATAATACTCCATAGCTAAAATATAGCATTCCTTTTGTAGTCGCAAATCCAGTAAGTATAAATCCAGCAGCAAATAGAATTCCTCCTAAAATAATAGAAATATTTGCTTTTCCTTTGTCTGAAATAAAACCTCCTATAATAGTAGGAATAGGAGCGATAGCTGCATTAATAGTAAAAGCTAGCATAACATCTGGCATGCTCCATCCTTTTGAGACACTTAGGGGTTTAGCGAAAACACTAAAAGAATATAGTGATCCTGCGCATAATAATATTGCCATTGAGGCGTATAAAACAGTCCATCTTGTATTTTTCTTCATTTAATCATCCTTTCAAAAAAATATTTATGTAAACTTAGAAGTTAACATTAAAAATTCGGCTAAACAAAATTTAGTCGAATTAAATTTAAAATATTATAATTAAAAAGTTCAAAGGTTCTATAATTAAAAAGTTCAAAGGTTCTATAATTAAACCCTTAGAAAACAATTTTAATATTAGCTTTAATGTGTATATTCTAACATGATTTCTCCTTGAAAGCAACCTAAAAAACTTCACATATAAGCGCGAAAAAAACATTATGTTCTAAAAATATAAATAATAATATTATAAGATTCGAGATGAGCAAGTATATGAAATTAATATATTTTAAAAAAAGCAATGTTATAGTAAATATAAATCGTTAAAAGTTTGTTGCATTAAGTCTTTTATGATATAATGAAGGATGTTACATAGGAGGAATTATGTTTAAATTTTTTAGAAAAAATGAACCAGTACGAAAAACTGAAAAACAAGAATTAAAAAAAATTCCGACACACGTTGCTATTATTATGGATGGTAATGGGCGTTGGGCTAAAAAAAGAAATATGCCAAGAGTTAAAGGGCATTATGAAGGAATGCAAACTGTAAAAAAAATTACAAAATATGCTTCTAAATTAGGTGTTAAGTATTTAACATTATATGCATTCTCCACAGAAAACTGGGCTAGACCTAAGGAAGAAGTTAGTTATTTAATGGATCTTCCAGAGAAAATGTTTAGTAGTTTTATGCCAGAACTTATGGAAAATAACGTAAAAGTTGAAGTTATCGGTGTTGTAGAAAAACTTCCAGAGAATACTAGAAAAGCAGTTAATGATGCAATTGAACAAACAAAAAATAATACAGGATTAAAATTAATTTTTGCATTAAATTATGGTTCTAAAGATGAAATGTTAAGAGCTATTAAACAAATTGCAAAGGATGTTCAAGATAATAAATATAGTGTAGAAGAAATTTCTGAAGAACATGTCAATGAAAATCTATTTACATCTAATACACCAGATCCGGATTTACTAATTAGAACTTCAGGAGAACAAAGGATCTCAAACTTCTTACTTTGGCAAATTGCTTATAGTGAATTTTTATTTACTAAGGTTGCATGGCCTGATTTTACTGAAGATGAATTCTATCAAGCTTTATTAGAGTATCAAAGTAGAGATAGAAGGTTTGGAGGTTTAAATGAAGACTAGAGTAATTACAGCTATAATAGCTTTAATTGTTTTCCTACCTTTATTGTTTTTAGGAGGAGACTACTTTAAATTTACTACATTTGCACTAGGTGTAATGGCGATGTATGAAATTGTTAGGATGACTTTTAAGGAAACTAACATCGTAGTTTTAAGTTTATCATCATTAGCGGGAGCACTATTATTTTTACATAATGAAGTTTCAACATTGTTACAGTATTCTATAATTTATTTAATATTAATTGGTATGTTAGGTACTGTTGTTATGACTGGACACAAGATTAAATTAGTTGAAATTGGTTCGATTATATTCGTGACTACCTATATATTTGTAGGGTTTTATTGTTTATTTATGTTGAGAAATTTAAGTTTAAGCCATGTAGCTTATTTATTACTTACAATTTGGTTCACAGATAGTTTTGCATACTTTGGCGGTATGAAATTTGGGAAAAATAAACTTTCTCCGAATATAAGTCCGAATAAATCTATAGAAGGTTCAGTAATAGGGAGCTTATCATCAATAGCAATAGCATTATTGTTTTTCTTTACAACAAATATCTTTTCAAATTTATTAGTTGCAATTGTTGTAACATTAATAGTAAGTGTTATTGGTCAATTTGGCGATCTAATTGAATCAGCGTATAAAAGAGAATATCAAGTTAAAGATAGTAGTAATTTATTACCAGGTCATGGTGGTATATTTGACAGATTTGATTCTGTAATTTTATCAGCCCCATGTTTAATAATTTTACTAAATATATTTTAGAGGATAGAAAGGAGTAATAGATGCAAGGTATTATAGCATTTATATTAATATTTTTTGTAGTTGTAACTATACATGAATTTGGACACTTTATTGCTGCGAAAAGAGCAGGGATTTTATGTCAGGAATTCGCAATTGGAATGGGGCCTAAAATATTCCATAAAAAAATAGGAGAGACTAACTTTACAATAAGACTTCTTCCAGTCGGAGGATATGTTAAGATGCCAGATAATGTTTTTGATTTTAATAACGATATGTCGGTATATGATCTAAAAAAAGGAATGAAAGTTAGTTTAAAATTAGATGAAAATGATAAAGTTGAAAAAATTGTTTTAGATAAAACTAATGATATGGATTTACTTCCACTAGAGCTTAAAAAGTTTGATCTTACTGAGAAACTTTTTGTAAAAGGTTTTGTTGGTGATAAAATAGAACGCTATGAAGTAAGAAAAGATGCTTGTGTTGTCTTTGGTGGAATGGAGGAGCAAATAGCACCAATAGAAAGAATGTTTTCTTCACACTCATGGGGGAAAAAATTCTGGACATTATTTGCAGGACCACTGATGAACTTTATATTAGCTTTAGCAATTTTCTTAGGTATTTCAATCTATAGTGGTGTCCCATCAAATACTACTCGTTTAGGAGAACTTGCTTCTAATTATCCAGCTTACTCATCTGGATTAAAAGAAGGTGATGTAGTTGAGCAGGTGAATGGGAAGAGTGTTACTACATGGAAGGAAATGACTAATGAGATAGTAAATTCTAATGGAGCTGAGCTTACTTTAAAAGTTTCTCGTGACGGTTCACAACAAGAAATTAAAGTTACACCAAAAGAAGAAGTTACCGTGGAAAAGGGTAAAGAAGTTAAAACATATAAACTAGGAATAAACCAAGCTTATGAGAAGGACTTAGCTGGTTCAATTAAGAGTGGGTTTGAACAAACTCTATTCTACGGAACAAGGATTTTCATGGGAATTATTAATCTGTTTGCTTCATTATTTACTGGTGGATTTAGTTTAAATCAACTTGGAGGACCTGTAGCGATTTATGAAATGTCTTCTGCAGCTGCACAGAGTGGTTTAATTACAACATTAAAATGGACAGGAATTTTAAGTGTTAACTTAGGACTAATGAACTTAATTCCTATTCCAGTTCTTGATGGTGGACGTATCATATTCGTAATTTATGAAGCAATCTTCAAAAAGCCAATTAATAAAAAAGCCCAATATTACTTAACTGTGGCATTCGGATTATTAATGGTTGCGTTAATGTTAGCAGTAACATGGAATGATATCCAAAGATTGTTTGGGAAATAGATAGATATGAAGAGGAGTTTAGATTGACTCCTCTTCGTTTTTTATTATATTGATAAAAGAGATTTAGTAATAGGAAATCGCTTTTAATTTTAATGAATTTAATATATAATATCGATAGGTATTAAATACCTATTAAACTATTTGTACAAATTTATAATATTACAGAGCTCTGCAGTGATGCACGGCTCTTTTTATATTAGTAACAAAAATGAGAAAATTCTATAAGATAATTCAAGTGTATTAATTTTTATAAATGAATTTCAAACGATATTTTCACAAAAGGCTTTATAAAACTTAAATATTATTTATAAACTTTTTTTAAATCTCGTAACTATGAGGATGGGAAGGCTATAAAATCTGTAGCTACGTAATTATGTTTTTTCATCACGCTCTATTATTTTGAATTATTTTAAGATATAATATAATAGAGATAATTTATAGAAAATAGGTGATTATATGGTTAAATTTTTACATACTGCAGATTGGCATATTGGAAGAAAATTACAAGGAAAAGATTTATTAGAAGATCAACAATATGTAATGAATAATTTGATCAGTAAAATTGATGAGACTAAACCTGATTTTTTAATAATTGCAGGTGATTTATATGATAGAAGTGTTCCTAGTAAAGAGGCTACAACACTTTTACAGGAACTTTTAGTGAAAATTAACATAGAATGTAATATACCAATTTTTGCAATTAGTGGAAATCATGATAGTAGGGAGAGATTAGCTATAGGAGAAGCTTGGTTTAGTAAACATAAATTCTATCTTCACACAAGATTAAATCAAGCATTTGATAAGATTACCATTGAAGATACGGATATATATTTATTACCATATTTTGAACCTTTTGAAGCAAGAGAACATTTTGAGGATGCTACACTTACAACTCATAATTCTGCGACAAAAAGAGTAATTGATGAAATTTATAAAAATATAGATATGAGTAAAACTAATATTTTAGTAGCTCATACTTTTGTATCTGGAGGGCTAGAAACTGATTCTGAAAGAGAAATTTCTGTAGGAACTGTTGAAAATGTAGCAGTTGAAATTTTTGAAAAATTTGATTATGTAGCTCTAGGTCATCTTCATAATCCGAATGCTATAAAAGAAGAACGTATAAAATATAGTGGTAGTCCAATGGCTTATTCATTCTCTGAAGCAACACAGACAAAAGGTATGAGGTTAGTAGAATTAACAAAAGAAATTTATACTGAAGAGTTTATTTCTCTGGAACAAAAACGTAAATTGTATAATATTAGTACAACATATGAAGAGGTATTTACAAAAGAATTTCAACTAAATTTTGATTGTAAAAATGATTATTTCAGTATGGAATTAAGTGGCTTGGAAGGTGTAACAGATCCTTTACCAAGAATTAAAGAATATTATCCTAATACTTTGATACTTAAACAAAAAAGAAATAATAATAGTGATATTGAAATGAAATTCGATAAAGAGATGTTGACTAAAAGTCCACTGGAATTGATAGAAGGATTTTATAATGAGCAAACTGGTAGTGAGTTAACAGTAGGGCAAAAACAAGTGCTTGTAAATATTATAGATAAGGTGAATCAAGATGAAACCAATTAGATTAGAATTAAAAGAATTTGGTCCATATAAAGATGAAATAATAGAATGGGATAGAATAATAAATGAACCTATATTTTTAATAACAGGAAAAACAGGTTCGGGGAAATCTACACTTTTTGATGCTATCACTTATGCGCTATATAATAAAACAACAGGGGGAAAAGATATAGCTTCTTTAAGGACAAAAACAGCTAGCGATAAAGATAAAACACAGGTGAATTTTGACTTTGAATTGAGTGGTAAAAGATATAGAATTGAGAGAACTTTGGCTTATCTGAAGACTGGTAATAAAAATTTAACTTCTGGAAAAGTTGTTTTAATGCAATATAATGATGAAGGGTTAGAAGTTATTGCAACAAAAGAACAAGAGGTAAAAGAAAAAGTAGAAGAGTTAATAGGTTTAGATGATAAACAATTTTGTCAAATTATTATATTACCCCAAGGTAAATTTAAAGAGTTCTTATTATCAAAATCAAGTGAGAAGAAAGAAACTTTAAGGTCATTATTTAATACTTATTTTTATCAAAAATTTGTAGATCAATTACAAGAACAAGCAAAAAAATTAGATGGTACTAATAAACAAAAAGAAAAAGAATTAATTACAAGATTTGAACAGTTTGATATAGATGGAGAACTAACAAAGTTCGAGTTTTTAAAAGATGAGAACTTTGAAGAAATAAATGAAATGATTTTTTCTCAAGAAAATGAGATAAAAAAAGAAAAAAAAGAATTAGTTAAATTAGAAAAAAATCTTATAAAATCAAAAGAGACCTTTATAGAATTAAGTAAACTGAACGATAAATTTTTAAATCTTGAAGATAATAAGTTGAAAATTGATGAGTTGAATAAAAAAGAAGTTTACTTTAACAATTTAAAAGTGGAGGTAGAAAAGTTAACGGAGTTACAAAAAAGCAATGATAAAATTACAGAATATGTGAATTTATTAGATAAACAACTTCAATTAACAAAACAGGGAAAATCTCTGCTAGATGAAAAAGAGCGATATAAGAAAGATTTAGCTGCGAATACTGAGCTAGAAACTAAACTTACTTCAATAAAAGACAAAATTGAATCAATTAGAAAAGAAACAACAGATTTAAAATTTTTTTATAACAATATTGATGAACTTATAGTGGCTAAAAGTGATATAAATATATTTACTAATAAACTTGAAGAACTAAATCTAAAAAAAGAATCAATAAAAGAAATAGAAGATAGTTTAAAAATTGAAAAAGAAAACTATTTTGAATCGAATGAAGAAAAGAATATTCTCGATGGTAGTATAGGAAAGTTAAAATTAGAGATTTTGAAGAAAGAACAAGAAGTAGAAAAACTAAAAGAGTTTGAAAAAAAATCATCAGAATTATATGATAAAAAGCTTAATTATGAAGCTTCAAAAAAACATTTAGAAGAGTTGCAGGTAACTAAAGAAGAAATTGAAAGAGACGTGTTATTACTAAAAAGTAATAAAGAACAAGAAGTATTGAATAGCTTTTTAGTGAAGTTGCATGACGGTGACGATTGCCCACTTTGTAAACAGAAAATCGAGCATCTTCCAGAGATAACTACACTTGTAGAAGTAGATGATAATATAGAAAAATCACTACAAGATGTTACTGAAAAAGTAATAAAATTAGAAACTTTTTTACAAAAAGATGAACAAGATATTAAAAATTTAACCGAAGAAATAAAGAATTTAGGAGATTTTATTAATTTAAAAGCCGTAGAACAATTAACTGAATTAGAAGCTGAATTAAAACATGAAACTATCAATTTAACAGAATTGGTTGATGGATTAAAAAAATTGGAAGTTAAAATAAAAAACTTTGAAAAAGAGATAGAAAATCTGTCGATTTTACTAAAAGATGAGGATCAATTAAAACAAAAACAATTGCAGGCTAAAAACATAATCGAACAATTTGAAAATAATGTAGACATAGAGTTAGAAGAGTTTAAGGACTATTATGAAAATAAAATAGTTCAAATTAATGAATTTGATAATAACTATAAAGAATTTCAGGAGAATAATAATGATTTGTTAATCAGGAAAACAAAAATAGAAACTGAACAGAAAAATAATAAAGAGAATTTATTAGAGGTTACTAAAAGAATTGAAATAATAGTAATGAATTTTACAAATTCTAAACTTAGTAAATACTATAGTTCATTAGAAACAGCTAAAGAAAACATTGCAGAATTAGAAAAATTAGAACAATATCAAACTCAAATTGATGAATTTGAAGATACTAAGAAGATATTACTAAGTTCTTTAAAACAACTTGAAGAAGAATTAATGAACGCAGTAAAACCTGATTTAGAAGCAGAACACAAGAAATTACAAAATATAGAAGATGAGGTTTCTAATTTTGTAGAAAAAATGGCAATTCTTACAACGAGATTATCTAATAATAAAAAATTATATGAAAAAATTCATAGTGAGTATGTTAAATTATTAGAAATGTCTAAAGATGTACGAGAAATAATAGTATTAAGTGATGTTGTTAGTGGAAAAACAGAAAACAGGAAATCTCTAGAAACATATGTTCAAGGATATTATTTAGACTTGATACTTGTTGCTGGAACGAAAAGATTGCTACAAATGACAAATGATCGTTACAGATTTATTAGACGTGAAGAAAAATCTAAAGGTGGAGGGCTGCAAGGTCTAGAAATAGAGATACATGATATTTATCTAAATAGTACACGTATTATAAGTTCTTTATCTGGAGGAGAATTATTCTTAGCTTCGTTAGCTTTGGCATTAGGATTAGCAGAAGTAATACAAAATGAGAGTGGTGGAATCTCTCTAGAGACTATTTTTATAGATGAAGGGTTTGGTTCATTGGATGCTGAAACTTTAGACATTGCATTAACAACATTAATAGATCTTCAGTCTTATGGAAGAAATATAGGTATAATATCTCATGTTAGTGAACTTAAAGAACGAATTAGACCGAAAATTGAGGTATATACTAAAGATAATTATGCAAAAGTCAAAATGACTGGAATATAAGTTGAAATAATATAAGAAAGGAGAAACGATGAATTTAGAATTATTAGTAGGACCAAGTGGTGTTGGAAAAACTAACTATATACTAGAGGATATAGATATAAATAGAAAAGATAATAAAATAATAGTATTGACTCCGGAACAGAACAGTTTTAATTTTGAAAAAATTTTATGTGATAAATTCGGTGGAACGTTTAATATTGATGTTATGAATTTCTCAAGTTTAACTAGAAGGTTAGCTAAACAACTCGGAATCGACAATCTTAAGAGATTAGGTGACAATATTAAACCATTTTATTTCTACAGAGCAGCGAAAAACATAGATAATAGTGAGAATTTTTTAGTGAAAAGAATTCTACAAGATGTGAGTTTCATAGAAGTTGTAGAAGAAATTATAAATGAGTTAAAGGAATATACTGTAAGTATAAATACTTTAGAAGAGTATTTAGAAAAAAATAGTAATCTAGAAAAAAGTCATCGTGAAAAACTAGAGGCAATTTTAGAAATATATGTAGAATACACAAGATTATTAAAAGAACAAAGTACATTTGATAAAGTAGATTATATAACTGAATTGCTATTATATTTAGAATATGTTGACTTAAGTGATTATATATTTTATGTGGATGCTTATTATAACTTTACAGCTCAAGAGTATAATTATATAGAGAAATTAGCTAAAAAATCTAAAAAATTAATAATAAGTGTAATTAGTGATGCGAATAGATATTTTAACTTCGATCTTTCGCAGTTGATTCAAGGGTATGAATTAGAAAAAATGAAATATAATAGTTTTTATCTTTCAGATTTATTTAGTAAAGAGAAATATAAACTAGATATATTCAGAAAGTCTCATGAAATTATTGCAAGTATGAATGAGATAGTAAGAAATAATAAAGATATTAAGTTTACTATTATTGCTTTTGTGAAAAATGAAATGATAAATACTCTAAAATTATCTATAAAGGACAATAATGTAGAAAATTATAGTATATTGGAAAGCCATGTTGATAGATTTAAAGGCGTTTCTAATAGTATATTGGCTGAGAATTATTATAAAAATTTTGTGGATAAGTATGAAGCAGACGATAGTTTAGAAATAATTTGTGCAAAAAATAAAGAGTTAGAAGTCAAGCAAGTAGCACGAGAAATAGTAAAAATGAAATCAAAGAATACTGTAAATCACAATGATATAGCAATTCTTTATCGTGATAATACATATGAAAACTATATAAATATATTTAAAGATTATGATCTAGAAGTTCATTTAGATAAAAATATTGAGACAAATAACCATCGTTTAGTTAAATTCATTCAGGAAGTACTGAGCTTCAATGATGGCAATTTTAAAACTAGATTACTAAATTTATTAAAAACTAGGTTGACAAACTTTGAGAATATTTATCGTCAAAAAGTAATTTCTCATATATTATTAGATGATACAAGTGTTAATGAAAAACAATTAGAGAAGTTAATAGCAGAATTAGATGAAAATTCAATTAAAGAAAAAATTTCTAAGAGTAGCCTAATTTTCAAGTCGACTAGTAAGTTTAGTTATAATGAATTATTAGACAAGGTTAAAGTTATTTCTGTAGATGATGTTGAAAATATACTAAATGAGAAATTGGTAAATTCTTCTAATGATATTTTAAAAGATTATTTTGTTGAAAAAACAATTAAATATTCAACAGAGCAACTACGAATTTGTAAGGAAGTATTATTAGAATTCTCTAATAAGGTTTCTGAAGTATCTATGAAAGATAGTCTACAAGTTAAACGTTATGTGAAAAAACTAGTGGATGTATTTGATTATTGTAAAATCAGAATGTATCTCGATAAAGAAGATGGAGACTACGATGATATAGAAGAGTTGAAAGTGGACAGTATCGATAGACAAGTTTATAAAAAAATCTTGGGATATATAAATGATATAAATGAAAATTTTGGTAATGATAAGTTTGAATATCAAAAGTTTGTAACACTATTTAATGCCGGATTAACTACTATTAAGTACCGTTCAATACCAGAAATTAATAATTCTATAATTATGTCTACAATGGATTTAGCTAAGGTAGAAAATAAAAAAGTTGTTTTTGTTATTGGCTTTAACAAAGACGTGCTACCAGTGTCTAAGAGTACAGGATTAATAGACGATAAAGATAAAGAGGAGCTTATATTAAGGGATATCTTTTTATCACCGACTAAAGAAGCGGCTCTTATTGATGAAGAGTTTGTAGCTTATGTGGCTTTAACTCGTGCGAAAGAAAAAACATACATATGTTATAGTTTGTTGGATAAAAGTTTTAAAGAGAACTTTGCCTCTCCATATTTAAACACAGTAAAATCATTGTTTCCGCAATTAGAAGAAAAACATACTTCAAAAATTTTAGAGTTTTCTATTTCTGATTACAATTATTATTTAGGAAATTTTTCGGAGATTGTTTCAGATAAAGAATTTAATTATTTATTTTCGAAAGTTTATAGAAGATTCCTTGAGGTAAAAGACAGTAGGACTAAGGAAGTTGAAGTTTTAGTAGAGCTTCTAATTAAGTTTTTAGAAGAGTATAGAATTGCACTAACTTCTGAACATTTTGAGAATTATGAAGTTTTTGATGAGTTGAATGACAGAGTGTTCCTTTCTAAAGATGTTAGTATTAAGAATTATATATCTAAAATAATTAAAGATTATAAGTACGAACTAAATTCGAAAACTATTGGTGAGTTTTTAAATGCTAAGGGGGACAGTTTTTCTAAATTTAGTATATCTAAAATCTCAGATTTTGAACGTAACCCATATCATTTTTTCATTAAAAGAGTATTAGGAATAGCTGAAGAAAGGGATGTAGATATAGATAACCTTGTTTCTGGTAGATTTTTCCATGCTGTAATGGCAGAAGAGAAAATTATTAAATTTATTTATGATTGTGGCACTAAGCTAGATATAGAGGTTCAAGAAGATAGGGACATAGCCAAAAAGTTTAAAGTTAAAGAAATTATAAAAGAAGTAACTTATTCTAGTGACAATAAAGATATATTGGAAACTTTGAAATTAATAGAATTGTTAAATACTTATAAATATATTTTAAATACAATGATTCAAAGACTTGAGATTGCAATTGCTATTGAAATAAAATATTTTGCTTTAACAAAATTCATGCCGTCATTCTTAGAAAAACCATTTATTTTAAATATAAAAGATAATATTATCACGTGTGAAAATGTTGAAACTGGTGAAGTTAATAAGAAGGAACTTAAACAAGATTATAAAATTCCACCTATCAGATTTGTTGGAGTTATAGATAGAGTGGATGTTCTTGATAAAAATATTTCCATAATTGACTATAAAAGTAGCCAAACGGATTTCACGTTAGATAGTATTGAGTTAGGCTTTATTTCTCAAATTCTAACTTATGCATTAGCTTGTGAACTGATGTTCGGAAAAAAATCTGAGGATATTCTTGGAATATTTTATAGAGAGATAGCAAAGTTAGGAAAAGATTTGAAAACTTATAGGTTGAGAGGACTAGCTAATAGTGATTTAATATTAAAAGATGATTTTATTGAATTGGCTCCGGAAGTGATGTATGTACGAACTACGAGAAAAGGTTCTATTCACGGATCAGATGTTCATAAAGCATATACAAGTCCAGAACTAGAAAAACTCGTTGATAAAAATCTTCATAACATAATGAGTATATTAGAAAAAATATTTTCATTTGATTATTCACTAAGTGAATATGAAATTGATAATCAGTACTTAGCTGAAAAACAGACATTATTTAATTTTGCTAGTAATAGCGATACACGTTTAAGCTTTAAAAATAAAGTAGAACTTAAACCTAAAGAATTAAAAGAAAAATTATTAAAAGAGCAATAGTAATATAATATTTTTCTGAATAAAGTAATAGAATAGGGATAGCTCGACAAATTGGATTTTTATAAAATCATAAATTTGTTGTATTATCCCTAATTTTTTTTTATATTTTTATTAAATTTTAATCACATTTGGTAAAATTTATATTATAATAGTATATGAAATGGAATAATATCTTTCTTTATGTGTTTTAGTAAAGAATAGATGTATGAAAAGACGATAAATAATAGTTTTAAAGGCAAGGATAGGATAAATATGAAATTATCATTTTTTGAAAAACTAGAACAGTATAAAGACAGTTTTAAAGAAGTATATATTAATAATATATATCAGAATGAAAATCTAACATATAAAAATTTAATAGAATATTCGGATAGACTTGCGTTTTATCTTGAACAAAAGTTAGGAAAAGATAAAAATCCTATAGTAGTTTATGGGCATAAACATCCTTTTATGTTAGTTTATTTTTTAGCGTGTGTAAAATCAGGAAGAGCATTTTGTCCAGTAGATATAAATACGCCGAAAGAGAGAGTAGAAGAGATAGTAGAAACAACAGACTCAAAAGTAGTACTAGTAACAGAAGAAATAGAATTAT
>CAURKK010000017.1:0-21609 GCA_963525505.1 uncultured Gemella sp. | reverse complement strand
AATATTTTTAAAAACACTGTCTTTTTTAAAAAATGGAGCTACAGACATACTCATCAAAATCATCCTTGAATTAACAAGAAATGTTGCCAAAATTATAGATAAAATCGGAAAACTACTTGAAAGCATACTTACCGTAATAAATTGAGCGCTACCAGCGTATATAAATAACGACATTGCTCCTACTATAATAGGATTGAATCCGGCAGAACTCGCTATAATACCAAAAGCCATCCCTATTCCAATGTAGCCAAAAACGGTGGGTAAAGTATCTTTTATAGCTGTTTTAATATCTAGTTTATCAGTCATAAAGTCACCTCATTATATATTTTTATTTAATTATTAGAATTTATTAAAAGGTTCCCTATAAAATCCTTATCAATTTTTTGTTTAACCGTTTTTTGTCCAGTATAAGTAACTAACCCAGGTTTTCCACCTGATATTTTTTTTACATTTTTTATTAGAGTTCTATCTACATTAACATATTCTTCATTTTTGAATTTTGAATAATAGGCAGCTAACATCGATGCAACCTCTATAGTTTCTTCACTAGGATTATTATCAAAAATTACAACATGGCTTCCTGGAATATCTTTGGCATGGAACCAAAGATAATCTCGTCTTGCTAATTTATTCGTAATTGCATCATTTTGAAGATTATTTTTTCCTACATATATTGCTACC
The DNA here is from genome assembly GCA_963525505.1 of uncultured Gemella sp. Lineage (GTDB taxonomy): Bacteria > Bacillota > Bacilli > Staphylococcales > Gemellaceae > Gemella. Next base: position 20,928 of record CAURKK010000017.1, on the reverse strand, counting down.
CCTTTATGATTTACAATAAAATAGTTATTTTTATTCTTTTTCTTATTAATCTTAATTTTTTCTTTTAATATACCATTGTCTATTAATTCTTCTTTAATTTCTGCTATATCTGTTTTATCCGCATTTTCAAGTTGAAACTTGATTGTTTCAAAATACTTAATATCCTCGTGAGCTATATCAATTTGTTCTATTAAATTCTCAATAGTGCGTTTATTCTTTTTATATAAGTTAAAATACCTTTCTGAATTTTTCTCTATCGATAAACTTGGATCCAATTCTATTTCAATATCTGATAAGTCTTCACTATAGAAATTTTGTAAAAAGACTACTTCAGGTACTTCATTTTTAAAAAGATATATATTTGAAATTAATAGCTGGCCTTTCAATTTATAATCATCTCTTTTATTAGCTTGCTCAAGTTCGTTTTCTAAAATATTTATTTTTTTATTCAATCTATTTAGTTTAGAATTGATAAAATTAAATAATTTTCTATCAGTATTCTTATTGATAGCCTCTCTAGCAATATCCATATAATAATAATCAAGCAGTTGAGATAATGATTCAAACTCTTTACTATATTCCTTAACATCAAAGAAATAAAAATCCTTTTTGCCATTTTCCTCGATTATAACAGGTTTATAATACTCTTCAAACTCTTTACAAAAAGCAGCAAACGAATTTTTCAAATCTGTCACTGATAACTTTAAAAAGTAATTATTCAATAGAGCTGAAACTCCATAAAAATTCTTCATTAAAAATTTTTTACTTTCATTATCAAAATTTAAACTATCATATTTATCAAACTCAAAGGGATTGATTTTTTCTATAGTAGGTGGCAGCGTATATTCCATATTTGATATTGTCGAACGTTTATACTCTAAACTATAACTATTTTTCAATGATTCTAATATTATATTATCTTCATTAGTTAAGATTATGTTAGAATGTTTGCCCATCAATTCCGTTATTAAATAATAATACTTTTCGTATCCTAAATCGTCAAAATTTTTAATTTTAAAAATTACTATACGATCATTGTTTACTTGAGTAATCTCGAGTATTATCCCCCCAATTAAATATTTCCTTAAGACGGAACAAAAATTTGAAGGTGTTGAAGGATTTTCATAACTATTATTTGTTAATTGTAATCTAGATGAATTCGAGTTTGCAGATAAAAATAGTTTTAAATTTTTTCCTTTTCTTACAGAAAAAACAAATTCATCTGTTGATAGGTTATTTATTTTATTAATTCGTCCAAGAAGTATGTTTTCCTCTAATTCCTTCACCATTTTTTTTACAAAAAAACCATCAAATGCCATTGTACGCCTCCTTAATGTTTTTATAATATACAATTTAAAATTATATCATATATATGTTTTTATGTATATGAAAATAAGATATCTATATTAAGTAAAAAAGAGGGAGTGACTCGAAAATCGTGATTTCGGCAAAATACGATTTTATTGAGTCACCCCCTGATAATCTTGTTATATATCTAAAAAGTTTTTATAAAGCGAATTCAGATATAAATAAAAATTACTCTATGAGTTCTCATGTAAACTTTTTTATATTTATAACTTTTGAACTAGCCCTTTTAGATCCAATTTATTTTTCTTCAAATTTTTTTGAAACTAATACTCCCCAAACTAATAATCCTAATAATACTACCCAGAAAATAACCGTCCAAAGTGTTGAATGTGGAAACTCATGTGGTATTAATGCTAATTTTTCATGTGCCGCTGCTATTACAAACAACTTAATACCAACCCAACCAACTATCAAGAATGCAGCTATTTCTAGTCCTGGTTTAGTCTCTAAGACTTTTATAAAGATGTTAGCAGCATAACGCATAATAATTACTCCGATAAAACCACCAATTACCATAACTGCAAATTGACCAAGGTTAATTCCTCCAATTGATGTTTCAGAAATATGTGGTAATGTAATCGCAATTGCAACAGCAGCTAAGATTGAATCAATTGCAAAAGCAATGTCAGTTAATTCTACTTTTATTACAGTAGCCCAAAAACCACTTTGCTTTTTTGATTCTGTAATCTTCTCTGATTCTTTAACTTCTTTTCTTTTATCAAAAAATTCTTTGATATGAACACCTGCCATATAAATTAGATATAGACCACCTACCACCTGAATTTGCCAATATTGAGCAAGAATTGTAATTAGGAAAATCGCTATTATTCTAAATATTAATGCTCCTGCAAGTCCATACATTAATGCATGTTTCTGCTCTTTCGGAGGTAAATGTCTAACCATTACAGCTAATACTATCGCATTATCTGCAGAAAGCAATCCTTCTAATAGTACTAAACTTAATAATACTATTACATATTGAATTAAAATCTGTGTATCCATTAAAATCTCCTTCTATCCTATAATTTTCTTCATTAATCTTACTATTAAGATAACAATTATTAAACCTATCATATTTAGTGCTAAGGGTAAAAAATTCCCGAAACTTAACGTTATGTTATGATTTAAATTGTTAAATGACTTTGTAAAGACTGTTAACACACTATTATCTATTCTTTCAACGGGGATAGATACTCGATCTTTAATCATTTTAGCAATAACGTCACTACCTACAAAAAACAATAGTGAAAATGAAATAGCTAAATTTGTATTATTGAATAACGTTAACGCCAATAAATAAATAAGATTAGCAAACAATAATAATAAGATAACCGTTGACGCATATGCAACAGATGTATTGATATTCATCATTATTGTTTTTATTTCTTCAAAGACATTTCTTTTTCGTAAGAATAAAAATCCTACTAGACTTGATATTATAATAGCATAGTAAACTAAAAAATAAATTAAATTTGCTATTAATGAAGATATATCACGAATACTTTTCTTTTTACGCATTTCTAAAAGAACATTTACTTTTGAAAGGTAATCTTCTCTATATGAGTAAATATAATTAATTCCCATTACAAAAAGAATCAACACTAGATTCACTTTTACTATAATATTAAAAATGGTATTTATTATCGAAATATCGTAGTAAGATGATAAAGAATCTAGTTTGTATACAAAAGTAAAGTTCATTAATATAAGTATAATTGCAAATAAATAATTAAATTTGCGTCTGAATAACTTTCCGAATTCAATTGTTAATAACATTATAAATCAGCCTCGCCCTCATACAATTTAATTTTTTCACCTAAATTGCGAATTTGATATACTTCAACATTGTTTTTAAGTAATGCATAAACTACTTCTTCAAGACTTTCTTCTCTTACTACTATCTCATTATTGTGATACAACGTGTATTGGTAACCATATAAAATACTATCAAGATTTTCTTGACTAGATACATTTATAGCTGTTAATTTTTTTAACACTAATAAATCTTCAAGATTACCATAATAAGATTTTATTCCATCTGAAATTACTAATACTTTATCCGCAATGCTGTTATGCTTATTTAACATTGTATCCAAAATAATAACATTTGCATTATTTGATTTATCTAAAATAAGTTCACTTATCGCCTCTTTATCTTCTAATGTTAAATCCTTTTGTGTATTATCAATGACTAATACATTTTGATCAACGAATATTGAAAACAATACATGATATTTAGTCACTTCATTACTTTGTAATTCTTTATACTTTGCAGATGAATCAAGCTTTAGAAATTCTAAATTCTCAGCTAATTCTTCTTCTGAATAATTTAGTTTAAATAAAGCTAAAGCTTTTTTCAAATTACTTAATAATGTCAAATCGCTATAAAAACCAAAATCTTTAGAAAACAATAGTGTTTGATTATTAATATTTTCTCTATCAAAAAGTATTTCACCTTTAAACTTTGTTTTTTCTCTAAATGAATCTTTTAAAATTTCTAGACTATTAGTATTATTACTAATTATAGTTAGGATTTCCCCTGTATCTACTTTAAAATCCAATTCTAAAAAAGTATCTTTTTTTATTTTTTTTGTATATTCTTTAAATTCTAATACCATTATTTCTCCTGTAAAAAACAATATAGTTATCTAAACCAAATTGTTTATCATTTTATCAATTTTCTATTCTTAAAAAATATAAGACTACATCTTATTATAATACCATTGCTTTAAGTCAATGTCAAAACAATAATCATAAATAATAAAAGAAGGTAGAAGATAAGACTCCTACCAACTTTAATTATAATTATTTATTTTCTTTTTTTGCGAAGAACGTTAGTACAACTCCTAACACAAATCCGACTATTGCATAATTTAACCATGCAAAATCTGCAGGAACAGGAAGGAAGTTAACTTTTGCTAATAAATTATCAACTGCAGGTACTGCAAGTTTAAATGTTGAAGTTACAGTAGCATATAAACTGTATAATCCTGTGAATAATACTGTAGATGTATAAACTACTTTTCTTCCACCAAAGAAGTTATTTAAGAATCCAAGTAAGATTAACACCATAGTTAATGGATATAATAATACTAATACTGGTACAGCTCCTTGGATAATTGCAGCTAATCCATAGTTACCTACTGCAAATGAGAATAATGTTAATGCAATAGCATAGTTTTTATAACTAACTTTACCATATAATCTCACAAAGAATGAAGAACACGCAGTTACTAATCCAACACTTGTTGTTAAACAAGCAAGGAATACTATTACAAATAGTAATAATTTCCCTACATTACCAAAGTAGAATGTTGTTGCTCCCGTTAAAACTCCAGCTCCTGTTTTTTGTAATCCTAAGACTGGAACTGATGTAGCACCAATGTTAGAAATAAATACATATACTAATGCTAGTAAAATAGCCGCTATTATCGCTGATTTTGCAGTATTATTGAATACTTCTTGTTTTGTTTTAGCACCATAAAGTTTAACTGAGTTAATTACAATTATACCAAATACTAATGAAGCTAAAGCATCCATTGTATTATATCCTTCCATTAGTCCGTTTGTAAATGCTAATGAAGTTGTTGCATATGTTTTAGTTGGTTCTTGTGCAGATCCCATAGGATTTACTAATGAAGCAATAATTAAAACAACCATAGATAAAAGTAGTACTGGTGTAATTATTGTTCCGATTCTATCAACTAATTTTGTTGGATTAATAGCTAACCAAAGAGTTAATCCCATAAAGAAAGCCAAGAAAACCGCCTGAGCTATTGTAGAATTTTCTGGAGCTACAAAACTTGATAAACCTAATTCATAAGTAGTTGTTCCAGTTCTAGGAATTGCAAAGAAAGGTCCGATAGTTAAATATAATAAAGTCGTAAAAGTAATTCCGAATCCTTTTCCTGCTCTACTTGATAAATCTAATAGGTCCTCTGCTCCTGAGTATCCCATTACAATAACACCTAAAAGTGGTAAACCTACCCCCATAATTATAAATCCGATCATCGCTGTAGGTAAGTTTGATCCAGCGTTTTGTCCTAAGAATGCTGGGAAAATTAAATTACCAGCACCAAAGAATAATGCAAATAACATAAGTCCAATTGAAATATATGAATTTTTCTTTAAGAATTTCAACATGTCATCTCCTCCATAAATTTATTTTTTTAGTATGTTATATACAATAATATATTTATCGAGTTTTGTCAATAGATTTTTAAAAAATATTTCATTTTTTGTTGGATAAATTTATATAATTTTCTGACAATTAGTTTTAATTAAAAGTTAAATGTAGCGTTTACATCTTAACTAATACTTATATGTAAACAGTTTTTTATTTTTATAAAATAGCTTATTATTTATTAGAAACAATATGAACAAAAGATTTGATAAATCAAAAAATTTATCAAATCTTTTATAAAAAAATTACTATTTTGTTATTTCTTCTTTGTAGTCGCATTGTCCACAATATACACCTTTTTTACTTTCAAAAAGGATATTACTACATTTCGGACATTGACGATTTATAGGCTTATCCCAAGCTACAAAATCACAATTAGGAAATCCTTCACATCCATAGAAAAGTTTACCTTTTTTAGACTTTTTCTCAAGTATTTGATGATTTTTACATTTTGGACATACTACTCCAACTTTCTTCTGAATAGTATTCGTGTACCTACAATCAGGGAAATTTGAACAAGCAATAAATTTACCAAATTTTCCTAATTTGAATACTAAAGGTGAAGAACATTCTGGACAAGATTCACCCGTATATTCTTGTTTAATTTCTACTTTTTCCATTTCAGATTCTGCTTTTTCAACATCTTTTCTAAAATTATTATAGAAATTGTAGATTGTTTTTTCCCATCCTACCTTACCTTCAGCAATATCATCAAGCTGACTTTCCAAATTCGCAGTGAATTTAGTATTAATAATATCAGGGAAATATTGTTCTGTAATTTTACTTACTAACGTTCCTAATTCAGTTGGTGTAAAGACTTTATTTTGCAACTTTGCATAATATCTTTTTTGTAGAGTATCAACTATTGTAGCATATGTCGAAGGTCTTCCTACACCTAATTCTTCTAATTCCGCAATTAATTTTGCCTCTGAGTAACGCGCTGGTGGTTGAGTAAAATGTTGTTCTTCTTTAATCTCTTTAATCTTAGCATCTTCATCTACTTCAAATTCAGGGGCTAATTTAACTTTCTCTTTTTCTTTTAGAACAACTAAGAACCCATTAAATAATAATTTAGAATGAGCACCACGATAAACAACTTCATTATTCTCGAATGTTGTAGTACTTGTTTCATAAACAGCAGCACTCATACGACTAGCAACAAATCGCTCCCAAATCAGTTTATATAACTTGTATTGATCGTTTGTTAGATATTCTTTAATACTCTCTGGTGTAAATTCTATATTAGTAGGTCTAATACCTTCATGGGCATCTTGAACATTTTTACCAGTTTTTTTCGCTTTGAATGTAGTAGCCAGGTAATCTTTTCCATAATTGGTAAGAATATACGAATTAGCCATCTTAATGGCTTCATCTGAAACCCTAGTTGAGTCAGTTCTCATATAGGTGATTAACCCCGTAACTCCTCCTAATTTTTTTAGATTTATTCCTTCATATAATTCTTGTGCTACACTCATTGTTTTTCGCGTTTTAAAATTTATCTTTCTTGATGCATCTTGTTGCATCGTCGACGTGATATAAACATTCGGCGCATTTCTATTTTTCTTTGTTTTTGCTACATCAGTTACCTTAAATGTATCACCTTTAATAGCTTTTTTAATACGTTCTACGTCTTTTTCGCTCTCGAGTTTTAACTTTTCTCCTTTGTACGAATAAAAATTAGCCGTCAAAACTTTTCTATTTTTAATAAAATCGATAGGCATTGACCAATATTCTTGTGGTACAAATTTCAGAATTTCTTCTTCTCTATCTACTATTAATTTTAATGCAGCGTTTTGCACTCGACCAGCCGACAATTTAGGTTTTACTTTTTTCCATAGAACTGGAGAAATATTATAACCTACAAGTCTGTCTAAGATTCTTCTCGCTTGTTGCGATTGAACTAAATCAGTATTAATTTTTCTCGGATGCTTAATAGCATCTTTTACTGCATCTTTTGTTATTTCATTAAAAACAATTCTATTATCAGAATCATTTTCTAATCCTAATATATGTGCAATATGCCAAGCTATTGCTTCTCCTTCTCTATCGGGATCGGATGCTAGGAAAACTTTTTTCCCTTTAGCCTCTTTTTTTAAAGACTTAATTACATCACCCTTCCCTCTTATAGAAATATAATCAACATCTATATTTCCATTATCTAGTACTTCTACTCCCATTCTACTTTTAGGAAGGTCTCTAACATGACCTTTTGAAGATATTACTCTATATTTTTTCCCTAGATATTTTTCAATTGTTTTTGCTTTGGAAGGAGATTCGACTATTACTAAATTTTCTGCCATTTTCTTCTCTCCGTAGTATTATAATAAGTAGTATCTTAAAACATTTTTATTAACTTGTCAACTTTTTTCATTAATAATTAATCAATTTTTGTTAAAATAAGCGGTTCTTGATTTTCTCTTACTACTATTGTATGTTCATATTGAGCTATATATGAACCATCTTCAGCTACCAATTCCCACTCATCTCTATCTGAGTTACCAACTGTTTTAGCTTTAGTTGATACGAACGGTTCAACCGCTAGACACATACCATCTTTTAAAATTATATTATCCCATGGATCAAAATAGTTAAATACATGCTGTGGCTCTTGATGAAGAGACGTACCTATTCCATGACCTGTAAGATTTTCTATTACTTGGAGCTTATGTTCTTTAATTTTTTTATGAACATTTTTTCCTATTTGGTTTATTTTTCTACCTGCAACAGCATGCTTAATACCTTCATAGAATGCTTCTTTAGCTACTTCACAAACTTTTTCTTTCATAACATCATCAACTTTACCAACAACAAATGAAATTCCTGTATCTGCGTAATACCCATCTTTACACCCAGATACATCAATATTAAGAAGATCTCCATCTTTTAAGATTTTTGTACTTGATGGAATACCGTGAGCAGCTTGATAATTCAATGATATACATGTATATCCTGGAAAATCATATTCTGTAATAGGCGCTGATTTAGCTCCATATTTTTCAAAAAGTTCTTTTGCTATATTATCAAGTTCTTTTGTTGAAACTCCTGGTACAGCATTTTTTACCATTTCATCTCTAATTGTTGCACATATGAAACCTATTTCTTTCATTTTTTGCAATTGTTCTTCTGTTTTAATTATCATTTTATTCTCCTTCTATTTTATTAATACAAATAAATTTTCTATAGAATATGTTGGTTTCTTTTCTTTAGTTTCCAAATCTTCTACACTCGTAACTCCTGTTTGAACATGAATCGTGTCTATGTTACTATTAATACCAGACATAATATCGGTATCATAATTATCTCCTACCATGACAATTTCGTCCTTGCTATAAGAGAATTGATTCATAGCACACTCCATTATAATCTTACTAGGTTTTCCTATAAATGTAGCATCAGTCGAGGTCGCATATTCTAAATATTTAACTTGTCCTCCATTACTTGGGACAAAACCATCAGAAGTAGGTAATAATGTGTCTGGATTCGTCCCTATAAGTTCTGCTCCATTAAGTATTGCCCTAGCAGCTATTGCAAGCTTTTCATAAGTAAGTTGCCTATCTAATCCTACAACCACAGCTTCAACATCTTTTTCACTTTCTTTTTGATTGAATGAACTTAGAGTATTTTTTAATCCGTCCTCTCCAATTACGTATATATTTCTATAATCTTTAGATTCAAGATAAATTTTCGTGGCATCACTTGAAGTGAATACATGTTCTTTCTCTGTTTCAATACCAAAGTTTTTTAAACGTTCAACTACTTCTTTAGGTTGCTTAGTAGAATTATTAGTTAAAAATAAATAATCTATCTTATTTTCATTTAAATAATCAACAAATTCCTTAGCATATTCTATTTTTTTCTCACCGTTATAAATAGTTCCATCCAAATCTATTAAATACAGTTTATAATTTCTTATACTCATTATGTCACTCCACCAATTTCTATTAACATAATATTAATATCAAGTCATTTAATGTAAATACTATTTGAAAACATTATGTAACTATTTATATTTTACACCGTTTATAAAAAAAATAAAAGCATTAATTAGGATTTTCCCATTTAATGCTTTAAATAAAGTCGTTAAATACACTATTTAAAAAGACTAACCAAGAATTCATCTCAGATAATTGCTTTTTCTCATGATACCAAACAATCATAATTACTGATTGTAAAGTTATATACCACTTTAATCTGTTTCTATATTTTATTGTCGGTTCTTGTCCATATATTTTTAACCACTCGTTCCATTCACTTTGTGGAATGTATCTATATAATACGAATGAAATATCGATTGCTGGATCACAAAGAATTGAATGTTCCCAGTCTACAAGAAATAGTTTCCCTTGATCCGAAAGCAACCAATTATCTTTATGTAAATCAGTATGACAAGGTGTATACTCTACATTTTCATCAGGTAAACTATTTTCTAAGTAATTAAGAGCATCAACTATGTTACTGTTTTTTCGAAGTTCATCTGCTATAATGGATTTTAAATTATTCAGTGAGCTTGAAGCAGTCTCTTCATTATAACCTTGTGCTTTCATAATTTTTTTTAATTTAGATGAACCATGAACTTTTTTTAAGATTTCAGGAATACGCTTATCAGTCATGTCTTCCGTATTTAAAGTTCTTCCATTTTCGAAATCTTGAGCTATTAATACATCTCCATTACTAATTCTCTTAGTCCATCTTAATCTAGGTACAATACCTTCTGCTGAAAGAGTTGCTATCATAGGAGTAGTATTCTTTTTAATAAAATAACGCTGATTATCTCTAGAACAAAAATAATCTTCTTGATATGTATCATCTAAAGTCCAACCCATCTGATAATATTCTTTAGACATATTATATACTTCTCCTTTCTCCAATCTCTTTTTTAAAAATTATAATGCACTATATATTTTACAATCTTTAACCATTTTTTTCAAGATGATATTTTAGCATTAAAATTAAAAATCTCAAAGATATTTTAATTTTATTTTTTAAAGACAATTAAATATCTTTGAGATTCATTATCTAACTTATTTTCACTTGAGCGAAATTTATATCAAGTAAATATTTTTATAAAATTTTTACTCGCAGCAAAGTTTATATATTCCCTCTGCATAAATCTCAGTTGCTAATAATAAATCTTCAATTTCTAAGAATTCATTAGCTTGGTGCATTGTATCTTGTTTACCTGGGAATAGTAATCCAAATGCTACTCCTTTTTTAAGACAACGTGCATAAGTTCCTCCACCTAATACAAATGCGTCGTTTTTAGTGTCTCCAGTATGTTTTCTATACACATCCATTAATGTAGTTACTAATTCATCATCTTTAGGAACATAGTGTGCTTCTTTTGTGCTAGTAACGTTTATATTAACATTATCTACTTTTACACTACTTAATCTTTCAACTAAATTGAATTTTTTCGGATGACGACAATCTGTTGAAATAACTGCAACTTTTTTATCTAAGTTATATTCTAATATACCGTAGTTATATGTAGCTGCTCCCATCTCATCATCAGAATAGTCGATTCCAAGTTTAGTTCCAAATGGATCATTAGCTAGTTTTTCAACAATGTATTCTACAAAGTTTTTACCATTGATATCTAATCCTAATGTACTTAAAAATTCTGCTAGTTTTGTAGCTCCATTTATCCCAAATCGAGGTGTAGAACCATGCGCTGCTTTACCTTTAAGAGATAATTTAATAGTGTCTTCTACCTTAACTTCACCTTCTAATTTTTCTGCACTTAGGAATTTTTCAAATTTTCCTTTAATATCGGCTACTTCTCCTTCTAATTCCGCTTCTGCACTTGCAATTACCATATTAAGTACTTGTCCACCATTAAATTTTAAAAGTTTATATTCATATCCTTCTTTTTCTTCAGCGAAAACTAATTTATGATCAAAAGTAGTACGTGCTTTTTCAGCATATACTAGAGGGAACATAGCATCTGGTGTAAATCCTGAAGCCGGTTGTTCTTCATGTTTAAAATAAGACTCAACGCATCTGAATCCTGTTTCTTCATCACTACCAATAATTAATCGAACTCGTTTATTCCATTTAACTCCAAGTTTATCTAGAAGTTTAACAGCGTAGTATGCTGCCATTGTTGGACCTTTATCATCAAGTGATCCACGAGCATAGATTTTTCCATCTCTGACTTCTGGTTTAAACGGATGACTAATCCAATCTGCTTCTACAACAGGTACTACGTCAACGTGCCCAAGGATACCAAATAATTCTTCACCTTCTCCTACTTCGATGTGTCCTGCCTTATTTTCCACTAATTTAGTTTTGTAACCATCACGCTCTCCAAATGATAAAATCATATCTAAAGCCTCTCTTGGTCCACTACCAAATGGTGTTTCATCAGTAATATCAGTTCCTAAAATTGATCTTACTCTAAGTAAGTCAAATAAGTCTTTTAACAACTCCTCCTTATGATTTAATACCTCTTGTTTAAAATTGATATCCATAATATATCCTCCATTATTTATTTAATTTTTTTAGTTCCTTATCAGTTAAATATCTATATTCTCCTAATTTTAAACTTTCATCTAAAATTAATGATCCTATAGACAATCTTTTTAAATATGTTACTGTTGTTTCTAGTGCTTTCATCATTCTTTTAACTTGATGAAACTTCCCTTCAGTAATATAAATATTCGCACAACTTTTATCTTTTGAAGACTCAAGTATTTCTAAACGTGCACTTTTACACTTATATCCATCATCTAAAACTAGTCCATCTTTAACTAACTCAAGATATTCTTCTTTCAGTTCCCCTGTAACTTCAACGTAGTATTTCTTTTCTACATCTTTTTTAGGAGAAATTAATTTATGTGCAAGCTCTCCATCATTAGTCAGTAACATCAATCCTTCGGTATCTTTATCCAATCTACCTACAGGAAAAACTTTATGTATACGATCTTTATCTTTTAAAACATCAACCACAGTTTTATCAGTCATATCTTCTGTAGCTGATATAACATTTTGAGGTTTATTCATCATAATATAAACATATTTTTGATAAACAAGCCTACTTCCATTTACTATAACTATATCATTATTTTCATCAACCTTATAGTCTGATGACTTAATCAAAATATCATTAATTAATATTCCCTTTTTAATAATTTTCTTCGCTTCTGCTCTACTTAGCATTGTTGTTGTACTGATAAATTTATCCAGTCTCACTATACTCTTCTCCTTAGATTTTTTAATGACGACAACGTTATTTTTCTACCAAATAGATATTTATCAAATCTCATTTTAGTTATACTATAAAAGTATATCGCTACTCCAAATACACCACAAATTGCAATTAATACCATACTTGAAACTTTCGATTCTATTACAAAGTTAGATACAATTGACTCATATATAGCTGCTACAGCAATAAACATGATAAAACAACTACTTAATAGTATTACTAACCTAGAGATGAATTCAATAATTCTAAGTTTTACTTCTTTATTAATAATAATTAAATTAATAATTATCATCACAAGATACGTCGCTATTGAAGATAAGATAACACCGTTTGTTTCAAAAATTACTACCAATGGTGTTATAGTTAAATACTTAACAACTAATCCTACAAAAATCGCAATAAGATTTAATAATTGTCTATTTACAGCTTGCATTATTATACTTGTTAAACTATATATTGAGTATAAAACAGCTAATGGTAAATAAAATCTTAATAAATCAGCATTAATCAAACTTCTACTATAGAATGTAGAATATATTGGATCAGCTAATACATACATACCTACTAATGCAGGTAAGACAATCATCAATAAAGATAATATGACTTTATTGATTTGACTACTTACAGAATCTTTATCTCCTTGCGCAAATAATCTAGTAATTGACGGTAAAAAAGTACTTGAGAATGCTGGTGCTATTGCTACAGCTATCATTACTACTTTATTTACAAGCTGTAATGCTGAAAATTTTCCATCAACTATATCAGCTTTCCCAATTTGTGTCATTCCATGAATAAAATTATGTTGATCTATAATATTTAAAATTGGAAATAGTCCAACTATAAAAATAAACGGTATTGAAACTGAGAAAAATTCTCTTACTAATGTAGTGGTTGAAATTTGAATTTGAACTTCATCGTTTGCAATATTAAAATCCAATCCTCTTCTAAATTTATTATAAAAAAAGAAGAGTGTAATTAAAGAAAACACAGCTCCTACCGCTGCTGCGAATGTCGCGCTAACATTTCCTTCAACTACTCCATATCCTAAAATTCTCATTATAAAATATGTGGCTCCAAGCATAAAAGCAATACGTGCTACCTGTTCAATAAATTGACTCATTGCTGATGGTAACATTATCTCATGCCCTTGGAACAACCCACGAATACCAGCGGATACAAGAACTAATGGAATCCCAAAACTTAAACTTTTAAGAACTAACGCGCCTTCTTGTGGGGTGAATTTTTGTTGATTACTAATTAAAATTTGCTCAGATATAAAACCTGATCCAAAAAATAAAATACCGAAACCTAAAATCCCCATAATTACTAGCAACCATGAACCTAGTTTATAAATTCTTCTACTAACGCTATAAGCTCCTATCGCATTATACTTAGCCACTAACTTCGCAATTGCTAGCGGTGCACCTGCTCCGGATATTTCTAATATAGTAGCATAATAACTATATCCATAATTGAAAAGTGCCATCTGCTCTTCTCCACCTATTATTTGATAAAATGGAATTAGATATACCGCACCCAAAATTTTTGTCAAAATCAAACTAATACTAAGTATTGCAGTCCCTTTAAACAAGGAATCTTTTTTCAAAATTTTCACATCCAAATCTTTTATTTAATTGTAATATTATATTTTATAAGTATAAATATTGATAGCAATATACTAATGCAGCTACAAAACTATACGCAGCTACCAATATCAACACTTTATCCATACGTCTTCTTTTTATTTTATTATTAGCCACTAATACTATATATGAACCCAATAATAGTACAAATGTAATAATAAAAACTACAACAGATAAAACTATCGCCATACTATCATCCTTTCTTTTTATATTAACTATTATTTTATCATGATTTCAAGAAAATTTAAATATACTTTCAGATATAATTAAAAAAAATCTCAATAAAATCATTAAGAATATTTACATAAACTTTTAATGTTAGATTTTGTAACATACACTTTATTTTATAGATTTTTTTTGTTATCATATACATAGATATAAAAGATATTTATTTCACAAAATCTAATGAGAGAGGTACAATTATGGGATTCAAAGAACTACAAAAAAATCTTCCAGTTTTTTCAATAAGTGTAGTAACAAAAATTACTCAACTTACTGCGAGACAAATAAGATACTATGAAGAAAAAAAACTTTTTACCCCTAAACGTACCGAGGGAAATACCAGACTTTTTTCATTTAATGACATCGATAAATTACTAACAATTAAAGATCTACTTACAAAAGGCTTCAGCCTAAAAGCTATCGATGAAATTATTAACAAAAAAGAAGTATCTGCTGAAACTACTCAGATCAGACAAATTATACATAATGATATTTTTGCTGGTCCAAGTGGTCTCCCTAGAGAACGCTCTATTGGACGTGGTGATTTATCTAGATTTTATAACAATAAAAAAAATAAATTTTAATGTTAGATTTTTTTACAATAACAAGGAGACGACATGGCTAAAACAATTACTAGAGAAGAGATTCTTAAAACAATTAAAGAAGAAAATGTTAAATATATTCGATTACAATTCACTGATATTACAGGAACAATAAAGAACGTAGAAGTTCCCGTAAGTCAAATAGACAAGGTATTAGATAATAACATGATGTTTGACGGTTCATCAATTGAAGGTTTCGTTCGTATCGAAGAGAGCGATATGTATCTATATCCAGATTTAAACACATTCCTAGTATTCTCATGGGACAGCGAATACGGAAAAGTTGCTCGTTTCATCTGTGATGTATACACTGTTGATAGAAAACCATTTGCTGGTGATCCTCGTGGTAATTTAAAACGTACTCTTGAAAGAATGAATAAACTTGGTTTCGATACATTAAACCTTGGTCCAGAGCCAGAATTTTTCTTATTCAGACTTAAAGAAGATGGTGAACCAAGTTTAGAATTAAATGACAATGGTGGTTACTTTGACCTTGCTCCTGTTGACTTAGGAGAAAACGTACGTCGTGATATCGTTCTTGAGTTAGAACGACTTGGATTTGATATTGAAGCAAGTCACCACGAAGTTGCTCCAGGACAGCATGAAATTGACTTTAAATACGATGATGTAATTTCAGCTTGTGACAATATCCAAACATTTAAGCTAATTGTTAAAACAATAGCAAGAAAACACGGTCTTCACGCTACGTTTATGCCTAAACCAATATTTGGTATTAACGGTTCAGGTATGCACTGTAATGTATCTTTATTCAGTAAAGGTGAGAACAGTTTCTATGATGAAACTAGTGAAAATGGCTTAAGCGAAGTTGCTTCACAATTTATCGCCGGTATTTTAAAACATGCTCGTAGCTTTACAGCAGTTTGTAATCCTACAGTAAATTCATATAAACGTTTAGTTCCTGGTTATGAAGCACCGTGCTATGTAGCTTGGTCTACTTCTAATCGTTCACCTCTAGTACGTATTCCTGCGGCTCGCGGTAAATCAACTCGCGTTGAAGTAAGATCTGTTGATCCAGCTGCAAACCCATATTTAGCAATGTCAACTATCCTAGCTGCAGGTCTAGATGGTATTGAAAACAAATTAATTCCTGCTAATGAAGTAAGAAGTAATATTTATGTTATGACGCATGAAGAAAGAATTGCAAATGGTATCGATGAGCTACCTTCAACACTTTACACAGCGCTTAAAGAATTATCAATTTCTCCTATAATGAAAGAAGCGTTAGGTGACCATATTTTCTATAACTTTATAGAAGCTAAATCTATTGAGTGGGATTCATTTAGAACACAGGTTACCGATTGGGAAATTGATCAATATTTAAAACATTATTAATTTAAGAAAACCAAGGGATTATAATTTCCTTGGTTTTTCATAAAAAAATAAAGCTATCGGAATAACTCCAATAGCTTTTTTATTATTAATATTTAGATAATAATTCTACTAATACTTCTTTCGGTTGGTATCCAGTTTTTTCTTCTAATACTTCACCATTTTTCATGATTAATAGAGTTGGAATTGACATAATTCCAAATTCACCAGCTGCTTCTTGGTTTTCGTCTACGTTAATTTTATAGAACTCAATGTTAGTTAATTCATTAGAAACTTCCTCTAATACTGGTGCTAACATTTTACATGGTCCACACCATGGTGCCCAAAAGTCAAATACTTTAACACTATCAGTTTTTGATAGTTCAAAAAATTCTTTATCTGTGATTTCTCTCATTGTTTCAGTCTCCTTTAATATTTATGAGTATATTTTATAATATAATAGAAAAATATTCAAATAATTTGTCTTACTTAATTTTCACTACATCATCGGCATTTGCGGTTGTATTGGTTCATCTTTTGTAACATCAGCTACTACAGCTTCTGTAGATAAGAATAAACTTGATACACTCGCTGCATTTTGAAGAGCAGATCGAGTTACTTTTGTAGGATCCACTATCCCTGCTTTAATCATATCAACCCATTCTTCAGTAGCAGCGTTAAATCCATAACCAACTTCAACTTCTTTAAGTTTTGCTACAATCACACTACTTTCTAAACCTGCATTCTCTGCAATTTGTCTAACTGGAGCTTCTAGTGCTTTTTTTATTATATTAATTCCTGTTTGCTCATCACCAGTTGCTTCTAATTTACTTACTTCAGATATTACTTGAACAAGCGCCGTTCCTCCGCCTGGAACAATCCCTTCTTCAACAGCTGCACGAGTAGAGTTTAAAGCATCTTCTATACGAAGTTTTCTTTCTTTCAATTCCGTCTCTGTTGCAGCACCAACTTTAATTACAGCAACTCCACCTGATAATTTAGCTAATCTTTCTTGTAATTTTTCACGGTCAAATTCAGAACTTGACTCTGCATATAATGCTTTAATTTGTTGTGTTCTGCTTTCAATCTTTTCTTTATCACCTTTACCGCCAACAATAACAGTGTTATCTTTCGTTACGCTTACTTTAGCTGCTTTACCTAGCATTGTGATATTAGCATCTTTTAAATCTAAACCTAAGTCGTCAGTAATAAGAGTACCACCCGTTAAAATAGCAATATCTTCTAAAATTGCTTTTCTTCTTTCCCCGAATCCTGGAGCTTTTACAGCTACAACATTAAATGTACCGCGAAGTTTATTAACAACAAGTGTCGCAACAGCTTCTTGCTCAACATCATCCGCAATAATTAATAAAGGTTTAGCTGCAGCAACTACCTCTTCTAATACCGGTAGTATTTCTTGTACTGCGCTAATCTTTTTATCGGTAACAAGAACATAGGGATTATCTAAGTCGGCAATCATTTTTTCTGTATCGCTCACCATATACGGAGATAAGTATCCTCTATCGAATTGCATTCCTTCGACTACTTCTAAAGTTGTATCCAACGCTTGTGATTCTTCGATAGTAATAACACCATCATTACCTACTTTATCCATAGCTTCGGAAATGAATTTTCCTATTTCTTCATCAGCGGCTGAAATAGCTCCTACTTGTGCAATTTTATCCTTAGAATCCACAGTTACACTGATTTCACGCAGACGTTCTACTGCTACTTTTACCGCTCTTTCCATACCTTTTCTTATACCGATTGGATTAGCTCCACTTGTAACATTTTTTAAGCCTTCCGTTATCATTGCTTGGGCTAAAATAGTAGCTGTTGTAGTTCCATCACCAGCTATTTCATTAGTTTTATTCGCTACTTCTGCTACTAATTTTGCCCCCATATTTTCATATGGATCTTCTAATTCTATTTCCTTGGCAATAGATACTCCATCATTAGTGATTAGTGGTGATCCAAATTTTCTATCTAATACAACATTTCTCCCTTTCGGTCCCAATGTTATTTTTACAGCATTTGCTAGTTTGTCGACACCAACTTTCATAGATTGGCGAGCATCTTCTGAAAATTTTAATTCTTTAACCATATTTCCTCCTACTCTTCAATAACTGCTAAAACTTCTTCTTCATTTACTAGAAAGTACTCTTCATTTTTGAAATTAACTTTTTTATAGTTATCAGAAAATACTACTTTACTTCCTGAAGACAATTCTCCATCATTATCTTTCGACAATAAACAGCTTTCTCCTAAAGCAACAACAATTGCAATATTAGAAGTTTCTTCTTTTGAAGCTAATACTATTCCACTAGTCGTTGCTTTTTCTTCTTCAACTTTTTTTAATAATACATTATCAAATAATGGTTTAATCATATTTCTAACCTCGTTTATTTTATCTTTATTTACTTTATATTATACACTGACTATATAATAAAACAAACGTCAAAAAAAGTCAAATCATACAATTTTATACTTTTGTAGTTGTCTGCAACTATCTTTTCCCTAATTTTAAAAAATAAATATTTCACAAAATTGTTTATAACATGGAACATATTTTCCTACCTAATAAAACGATAACAACGCTCTTCTTATCATTTTTTCAAACATATTATTTTTATATTTTAGAAATATATGTTATAATGCTGTTTGTATAATAATATGATAGTAATTATACGAGAAAAATTCAAATATTAAAAAATATTAATCAGGAGGAAAATATATGAAATATGTAGTTGTTGGAACATCTCACTTCGGTTATGAAGCTGTTCAAACTATTTTAAAAAACGAACCTAACGCTGAAATTCACTTATACGAAAGAGGCGCTGGGGCATCATTTATGGGCTGAGGTAGCCAATCTTATTTAGATGGGACATCTAAAGCTTTATCTGAACTACACTTTGCAACAGAGGAGTCTTACCGTTCACAAGGTATTAACATCCACTGCAATAGCGATGTTGTAGGATTAAACTCAAAAGAAAAATATGTTGTTGTTAAAACACCGGCTGGTGAAGAAAAACAATCTTACGATAAATTATTATTAAGTCCTGGTGGGGTTGCCGTTAAACCTCCATTCGAAGGAATCGAGTTAGAAAATATCCACACTTTCCGTGGACCAGAAGATACTCAAGCTGTATACGATTGTATGCAAAACAGTAAAAAAGCTGTTGTAGTTGGTGGTGGATACATCGGTCTTGAAGTTGCGGAATCTTATGCAAAACACGGTATAGATGTAACAATCGTTGACTTCGCACCAAGAATTTTAAATACATACTTAGACCAAGAACTTACTGATATCCTTACAGAAGAAGGGGCTAAACACAACCTTAAAGTTCGTGGTGGAGAAAAAGTTCTTTCATTCAAGGGTGAAAATGGAAAAGTTACATCTGTTGTAACTGACAAAGGTGAATACGAAGCTGATACTGTTATTGTTTCTGTAGGTGTTCGTCCAGATGCATCTTGGTTAAGTGAAGAATTAGAAATGACAGAACGTGGTTTTGTTGTTACTAACGAATACTTAGAAACATCTGCTAAAGATGTTTACGCTGGAGGGGACTCTACTCTTCTTCCATACGCTCCAACTCGTGGAGAATTACCAATAGCTCTTGCTACTTTAGCTCGCCGTCAAGGTGTAGTTGCTGCATTAAACGCTATGGGTACTAAAACTAAAATGCCTGCAGTAAATGGTACTTCAGCATTATCATTCTTTGATTACAAATTCGTAAGTACTGGTTTATCTCAAAACGGTGTTGGTCTATATGATGGTAAAGTAGCTTCTAAATATGTAGAAGAAAGAATTTACCCAGACTTCATGAGAAAAGAAAACAATCTAGTTCATATGAAAATCTACTTCGATGAAGATACACACAGAGTTCTAGGAGCTCAATTAATGTCTAAATATGACGTTTCTAGTGCTATCGCAGCTTTATCTATAGCTATCGCATCAGAGTGGACATTAGAACAATTAGCACTTGCTGATATATTCTTCCAACCAGAATTTGACCGTCCATGGCACTTCATTAACGTACTTGCTATGGCAGCTCTAGACTACAAACTAGGTGGAGCAGATAAATTACTATTCTAATAATATGATAAAAAGTTCGCAGATAAATTTCTGCGAACTTTTTCAGTTAAGTTTTAATATAAATCTTTTGAATTATAAACTATATAGCCTTCATAATAATAACTTGCATCAAGCCCCTTCATGTAAATCTCCCTATCATTAATTTCACTATATTTTCATATAAAACCTACACAAGCTTACGTTGCCTATGTAGGTTTATAATTTTATTCTGAAATTACTTGATCTAAATTTGATACTATTCTCGCTCTTCCCTGTACTTTAAAGTTTACGATATTATC
>CAURKK010000016.1:0-22474 GCA_963525505.1 uncultured Gemella sp. | reverse complement strand
GGTTTAACTTTTTCCGTAGATAACTCTTCATCTTTAACACCGATACTTAATCCACATAGGAACAGAGCATTTTCTGGAATATTTAGTAATTCAGAAATCTTATCTCCAAAACCTCTTACTCCTCCGCAATAAACAATCCCATATTCTAAAGACTCAGCAGCTAATGTAGCATTTTGCATCGCAATACCAACATCTAAAGTACCGATAATTAATGGTTCATATTGATTAGAAATATCAAACTCTCCACCCTCAATATCAAACGCTAATTTGATGTTAGTATAATCTAAACCAATATAGTAAGAACGCAGCAGAATTTTCAATATGAGCAGCATTACCAGGTGCTTTATCACGGATTAAATCAGCGATTTGTTGTTTAGTCTCACCTGTTGTTACGATAATACTATAGTGTTGACCATTCATCCAGCTGGATCCTTGTTTAGAACTAGCGATGATTTGTTCAAGGTGTTCTTTTGGTAGTTCATACCCTTTTACAAAACTACGAGTCGTACGATGATTTAACATCGTTTTAATTACTTCATTCATATGTTACCTCCGAAAATTTCTAGTTATAGTAACTTAATTATAACGTGAAAAAGAATAGAATGAAAGGAAATAAGCTGATAACATTCAACATTTTTAATCTTTATGAAAATACACTATATCCATCCCATCCTTTATATTTTCTATCTCACCTGTCCTCTTATAACCTAACTTCTCATATAGATATATATTACCTTGTTCTTGTAATATTGTATCTAGTTGCCAATGATGTGAATCATATAGCTTTTCAACTTCTCTCATAGCAAGTTGAGCGAGTCCTTGATTCCTAAATGCAGGCATAATCCAGATAGGAGCTATACGTTTTCTACTGCCATCTTTTTTATCTATGACTCTAACCACTCCAACTTTTTCATTATTTCTTATAATAAAAAAGTAGCTAGTCCAAGGTTGTTTATATTTATTCAAAACATTCTCATAACTTTCTGTCGCTGGACTCATATCATAATCCTGATACTTCTCTAACAGACTCTTAAACGCTTCTACCTGCATTTCCCATATTTCTTTCATATCAGATTTCGTTGCTTTTACTAATATAATACTCATTTATTATTCCTTCAATTCTTTGATTATCAACTAAAGTAATTTTTACACAAATTTTTAATACACCAAACAAATGCTTTGGCTGCACGTAAATCTGAATCGTTGAAATACCTACCTTTATTCCATTCTAAAATATTAGTTGTCCAATAAGGGGCGATTCCAACTTCAGCAACTTCACTTAAAGCTTTCCATTTAAGTTCTAATTCAGATAGATAAGTAATTTGGTAATGTGCACCAGTCTCATACTTCACTTCAATTTTACTTCCGTTCATTTTTTCAAAAATTACTATTTTATGTTTTCTCTTTATATTTTATTATTCCGTTGTAGTAACTCTTACTACAATGATATCATTTTTACGTTGTAGTTCCAATAGCTATAACTTATTTTTTCGAAAATAAGGCGAAAAGTCTTTAGAATCAATAATTCCAAAGACTTTCGATTATTATTTTATATATAAATTGCTAATAATACATACTATTTCATTCTTATGTATACACGTCATGTTATATTTTTTATAGGTAGATACTAATATATATTATTAAACTAATTTTTCATAACCTTCTTTAATTTTATTTAATAAAGCTGTATCTGTTAATTCTGTTACTTCACTTAAAGCTTCGATAACACCTTTTTCTTTAATTAATTGTTCTAGTTTTACAGATTGTTCATCTTCTTCAGATTTAAATGTAAGAATATATGAACAAGCTTTTAATAAAGCACTATTTGATAATCCTAATTCTTCTGTTTCTCTAATAGGTTTAATAAATCTTTCATTATACCCTAATTTTCTTATAGGAGTACGACAAATTCTAGAAACATTATCTACAATACGAGGATTTTCAAAGCGTTTGATTGTTTTATTTCTATAAACTTCCATCTCTGCTTTATCGAATCCCCATTTTTTCTCAAGTAATGCACTAGTTTCTTCTAATACAGCGATAAAATCTTTTCTTACATCAGCATGCTTAGCACCATCTGAAACTAACTCAATACCTAAGTAATTCGCAATATAGCTTAGTGCTGCATGCCCTGTATTTACCGTAAATAGTTTTCTTTCAATAAACGGATTAAGATCTTCTACGTAGTGTACTTGTTCAATATTTCTATTACTTTCTACTTTAATTTTATCCGCTTCTATTACCCATTCACAGAATTTCTCCACTTCAACTAGAAGAACATCATCATGTTTTTGAGCTGGTACGATTCTATCTACTGCCGAATTTGGGAATCCTACATATTTATTAACAAACTCTTGTTCTTGTTCTGAAAGATGTTTAAATACTTCTGTTTTCAAAAAATCAGATCCAGAAATCATATTTTCACAAGCGATAATATCTAATAATTTAGTATTATTATTCACTACTTTTAATTTTAATCCTTCTGCGATGTCTTTAGCTATGATAGGCAGAACATTCGGACCTATAGAAGTAGTAATTAATTCAACCTCACCGATTGCTGTATAAAGTTGTTCTTTTTCTTCAGCAATGTTTAAAGCATCAAAGTTATTTAGTTCAACTTCTTCAATATTTTCGTCTAATATTCTAATAGTGTATGTATCTCGACGTTTCAAATCATTAACCACATCTTTATTAATATCCACAAAAGTAATGTGATATCCAGATTTATTTAATAATTCTCCTATGAATCCACGTCCGATATTTCCTGCACCAAAATGTAAATTTTTCATTGTAATACCTTCTTACTAATTTTATTTTTAATTATTCAACTTCTGATAATAAAGTAATAACTTCTTCTTCAGTAGCAGCGTTTACTAATTTTATAACATTTTCTTGTTCTGAACAGAAGATTGCTATTTTTGATAATAATTCTAAATGCTCCCCATCTTTACCAGCTATACCGAATACTACGAATACCATCTTGTCTTCTGTATCTTCAGGTTTAGCAAATGAAACACCTCCTGGAATTTGAATAATAGAAATTCCTGTGCTTTTAATTGATTTTTTTGCTTCATCTGTTCCGTGAGGAATCGCAATAAAGTTCCCCATGTAAGTTGATACGATTTCTTCTCTTTCTAACATCGCAGGGATGTAATCACTATCTACATATCCATTTTCTACTAAGATTTCTCCTGCTTTTCTAATCGCTTCTTCTTTGTTACTAATTTCTTGCCCTAATCTAATATCTTTTTTTGTTAAATTCATCTTCATTTCTCCTTCGAGTTATCTTATTCTATTTCTTATAAGTTAATTATACCTTTAGTTATCCTTCTAAACAATATCAAAGTCGGCGAAACACTTTTTGCCAAAATAGAGTTATAAATACTGCCAAAAAATTAATTCAGCAGTAAATCACTTTAAAAGATCGCTATATATTAACTTCCTTTACAACAAAATAACGACCCGAAATTAATTTCCAAGTCGCTATTATAATTATAACTGTAAAATATAATTTTTCAAGATTAGTTCAATCTTTGTAAGGATAAAGTCTTTATTCTTACTAGCTAAAGCTTTAGTAAATACCTCGTCATCTAATATCGCAATACTAATTTGACTAAGTAAATCTGTAAATTCTTGTTGATTTTGACTGACCATCATTATAAAATTATCAACATTCTGATTACTTCCCACTGAATCCTTCATAACGATACGATCATTTAACGAACTAATAATAACAAACGGTTCTTCGATATCATTATTTAACGTATGGAAAAGAGCTATGTTCGTATTAGGAATAACTACAGAACTCTTATTATGTCTTTCTAACAAACTATTTAAAACTTCATCTTTGTTAGTAATATTCAGTTCTGAATCTGTCAGAAGACCATCTAATATTACTTCATAGTTAGCATTGCTGTCTGTTTCAACATACTCAGTGTTTTTCAAAATAATTCGACACGCACTGTTAAACTTATCAATATTGACAATATTCTCTCTTTTAACAGTATTATTTCTTTTGAAACTTCTACTAGATAATATTTTTTCACGAATTAAGTTTATATCTTTTTCTTTTAGTATAGTCGGGATTAATAAATAATCGACATCTTGTTCCAGTTCGATTGAAGATATAACTACGTCATAATTGTTTATTAAAGATTTAGTTACCTTACTAGGAATTGTATATTCTAGATTTTTTATTTCAGGAATATTCTTTCTAATCTGACTACCTAAAATTTTTGAACTTCCTATACCGCTAGCACATATTACTAAAGCACGAATAAAGTTTTTTCTATAAATTTGTTCATAACTAGAAGCAAAATGTATAACGATATAACTTAACTCCGTAGAATTAAACATTATTTCATCAAAAACAACTAACAGTTCTGATTTAATTACAAGATATAGCTCGTTGTAATTTTTCAATACAAAATCTTGTAATTCATCATTTTCCTCTATTAAATTCATCTGATGTCTTTTTATAGCTGATTCAACATGAGCGATAAGACCACTAGACAGATTCGTATCTTGTGTAAAATCTACATTCATTTTTTCAGATACATATTTTATCAATAGACTAATTTTATATACTAATGTATATGAATACTTATCATTTAAATATGAAAGTTGTTCGATTAGACGACAAGTTTTTAGTATTTTGACAAGGAACTGGATTATATCATCTGTAATATCGAAGTCAATTATATCTTTAGAAGCGGTTAGTAGAGATTTTATACTATCATATTCTTGTTTCGTAATATTTTCTTTAATATCAGTTGGATATGATATTCGAAGAAAAACTGCATTTAAACTTATAAGAATTTTCTTAATACTAGAATCAGTATATATTTTAAACACATCAAGATGTTTATTTTGATAAAATACCTTTTTTAAAAAGTCAAAATTCAAGAATTTTATGAATGGATTACTTGATAAAATACTACGGTCATTTAATCTAGTGAAAAATTCCTCATCACTAATCTCATTACAAAGCAATGAAATAAGAAGTACTCTTCGATCTACCTCACTTCCTTCTATTTCAATACCTTGTCCTTTTTTTCTAAGCAATGTCAATTTATAATCAGATAATATCTTTTCGATAGTACCTATTGCAGTCGCAACAGTATTATAACTTAACATAAGTTTCTCAGAGATATCTTTAATCGAAGTATCTTCACTTAAAATTAAAAAGCATAATATTAAATTCAATCTAGTTTCTGTTGAATATGCATAATCTTCAAAACTAGCTTCAAATAATGAAGAATCCAACTCAGATAAATCACCCTTTAGTATATACTTAGATTTTTCTTTCATTAAATCTATTCCAAGTTGATTTAATGAACTCTCTAAGTTTTTAATCTCTCTATAGAGTGTTCTTTCTTTTATTTTTGTAGCCTTAGCTATCTCTTTTATACTAAGTGCTTCATCAGTATTTTTCAACAAAACTTGTAATATTAGTTTTTCACGTTCGTTAAACATATGACCTCCGTTCAAAAATATCCAAAACTTTCATTCATAATAAAAATATGACTTCCTCTTAGTAATGCATAGCACCTTATCTAAGAAGAAGTCATAAACACTACCGTCTCTATTTACAAAATATTATATAGTTATTTTTCTATTTTTGCAAATTCTCAACGATTTCATCATATTTTGGACTGTTTAGGAAATTATCTACAGATACGTGTAGAGCTTTTCCATTCATTTGTTTCGCTCTTGGCGTTAATTCGTTTTGAGTTACGATTAATAATCCACTTTCTTCATTTAGATTTCTAATCGCTACATTTGTTACTTCATAATCAAGTCCAGCTTTTTTCACTTTATTACGTAGGATAGAAGCACCCATCGCTGAACTTCCCATTCCTGCATCACAAGCGAAGATAATTCTTTTAACATCAGCATAAGAAGTTTCACTTGGAGAATCAGCTACTACGTCTTGACCTTTTGATTCAGCTTTCATGTTACTTACTTTGCTTTGAGCTGATTCTAGATCTCCTTCACCTTTATCACGTTTTAAGATGATACTTGCGATTACGAATGTTACTAAAGTAGATACTACTACCCCAGCTACTACAGCAAAGTAACTTCCAGTTGCTGTTTGAGCAAGTACTGCTAAAATACTACCTGGTGAAGCTGGAGCACGTAGACCTGCACCTAATAATTGGAAAGTTGCTGTACCACTTACTCCACCTGCCATAGCTGCGAAGATTAATGCAGGTTTCATTAAGATGTATGGGAAGTAGATCTCGTGAATACCACCGATGAAGTGGATGATTGCTGCACCTGGAGCAGAAGCTTTAGCAGAACCTTTTCCGAAGAACATGTAAGCTAGTAAGATACCTAATCCAACACCTGGGTTAGCTTCTAATAAGTATAGAACTGATTTACCAGTATTTAATGCTTGTTCAGTTGCGATTGGTGTTAATATACCGTGGTTTATCGCATTGTTTAAGAATAAGATTTTTGCTGGTTCGATAAACACGTTAGCAAGTGGTAATAAATGTGCGTTAATGATCACATCTACTCCTGCACTAAGTGCATTAGTAATAACTTTAACAATAGGTCCAATTCCAAAGAATCCTAAAATAGCTAAGATAAATCCAAGAATACCAGCTGAGAAGTTGTTTACTAACATCTCTAATCCAGTTTTAATTTTTGGTTGAACTACTTTGTCAAATTTTTTCATTAGGTGAGCTGCGATAGGTCCCATAACCATAGCTCCTAAGAACATCGGTGTTCCACCTAAACCTTTTTCAGTAATTGTAACTGTTCCAACAATAACACCCATAGTAGCAATCGCCGCTACAACTCCTCCACGTTCATCATGAACGTTTTTACCAGCTGAATAAGAAATTAATAGTGGTAATAGGAAGAATATCATCGGTGCAACTAATGCCGCAAGTTTTGCGTTTGGCATCCATCCTGTAGGTATAAATAATGCAGTAATTAATCCCCAAGCTATGAATGCTCCAATGTTAGGCATTACCATACTTGAAAGAGCTGTACCGACTTTTTGAACTAAAACTTTTAAACTACTTTTATTTTCGCTCATAAGTATAAATCTCCTTTTGTTTTTTACTTTTATCTTATGAACTCATTATACATTCTGCCTAGTCTACGAACAATATCAAAGTAGGCAAAATGAATTTCGCCAAATTGAAAACGTAACACAAATACTTTAATACCAATATTTTAGGAAATAATTTCTACTTGGCGAAAAAATTAAAAGTAATTAATGATTGGGGTTGACAATGGTATAAAAGATTATAAATTCATCAAAAAATCCGGACTGATATAATATCAATCCGAATAAAACTTGTTCTATTTTACAGCAAATTCCTGACTACCTAGTTCAGCTCCACCTACACCTTTGTAAGCAGTAAGTTTTACCGGTGTAGTTAAGTCTGTAAGTTCATAAGCTACAGCTCCAGAAACTGTTCCATCTTTTTTAATAGTTGCAAATTGGTCATTTAATAATGTACTATCTGGATGACCAGCAACCTGAAGCTTATTAACTTTATTCTTGTCGTTATCCTGAATCGCTCCTTCAGGAAATGCCGCAAACCATGCACTCAAGGGATTGATTATATCTTTTCCACTTTTGTTTGTAGTATCATACCAAAAGGCCATAACAGGTTTTTTTCCATATTCATTTCCTTCAGCACCTACTGGAATTACTTTATATTTAGTAATTTTCAAATCAATATCTTCCATTGATACTTTACCATCTTTAAAAGTATACTCTCCCTCTCTACTAGAAGAATTCACTTTATCTTTATCAGTTTCATTCTTAACTGGATTTTCTTTCTTCTCTTCTTTCACTGTTGAACATCCACTTATCAATAAGCTAGATGCCATTAATACTGTTAATATTTTTTTTGATTTCATAAATTTATACTCCTTTTTTTAATAAAAGTATTTAAGTCTATGTTCTTTTACAACGTAATTCATAAAAAAATTTAGTTTTCTGACTACTATCTCTCATTATTTTTTACTAAAATAATACTAAGTATTTCTTCTATATAACTTTCAAATTCATATATATCACTATCAACTAAAATATCTAGTTCATCAGAAAATATATCAATTATAGATTTCAATGAAATTTTACATTTATTTCCAAGTATTTTTTCCATTTTTATCTTTTCTAATTTAACATTATAATGAAATATATTATTTCTCAATTCATTACAGATTCTATTTGCTTGTATTATATCATTTACAACTTTATGATTAGAAACGTTATCATAAACATTAATAAATTGTAAAAGAACTTTCCTTACATTCAAATATATAATATACTTAATTCTATAATACAAAGAAGCATTAACATTTAAAAACATTGAAAGAACATTACGTAGAAAATTCAATTGACAAAAAATTATAAACAACATTATGATTTGCGAACTATTTATTTTATTATTCTTAGCCAATACTTCACTTTTGAAATCAATACTATTTAATTCAAATTTTTTTATTTTATAGTTATGATAATAATATTTGCAAAGAATATCTGAATAATCAAAAGCCTTTGATTTTTTCATTATAAAATTTGTTATATTTTCTGATATTAACATTAAATCTTTCTCATTATGATATTCAAAAATTTTTTTGCTAGAATACTTTACCGAAAAATATAGTTGCACTTGATATGTATTTAAATAAGGTTTTTTATTGATCAAATAAACACCTAAATCAAGTGTATTAACTATATCCCCATTAACAAATTCTAAATAATTTGATCTAAGTTTATTAATAATTTTTGTTACTTTATTTATTTTTTGATCACTAAATAATTTCAAAGATGTTCTCATATTTTTTATAATATTTTTCAAATCTTCATCATCTATACCATTAACTTCTTCATAACCCATACAAACCAACGAAACATATGGAAATATTGCCATACTTAATTCATGTTTTACTTCATTTGGATATTCATTAAAATTTAAAAGTAATTTTTTTGCTTCAATTAACTCTCTTTGCAATATTAAATTAGATAATCGTTCAGAATGAAATGTATTTTCTTCAGCATTTTCTATAGTTCTATCATCATATCTCATATTTAACTCCTTTTCAAGAATTAAACTTATTTACCGTAATTTTTATTAATATTATCTTCTGCTACTTTTTGATAAATCACTTCAGATTCTCTTAATTTTTTATAGTCTTCATTAATTTTTTGTTTGATTATTTCATTGAATACTTCTTCATTTAACCATTTTTTAAAATTAGCATTACTTATCCATTGTTTAAATAGTTCTATATTGTCATTCATGATACTCTTGAATACATTTTTCAATGCATTATTATATTCTATTTTAATATTTTCCATATCTGAATTCTCTAATGCATTTCTAAATTTATCATCACGCATTACTATTTCTGGTAATGATTTAATTTGTCGAATTACATTATCTTTATCATTCCATGATATATTACCAAAAATATCATTAAACATAACAATAATATTTTCAAGATAATCTAACTCAAGTTTATTCTTTCTTCCTGCACCAATATTATCTCCATTAAGTTTTCCGTTTTCATCTTCTAAAATGATATCAATAGTATTCTTTTTCTCTAATCTATAACTTTCTAAATCTATAGTATCTAACAGACCTTTTGTGAAATCATCCTCTTTAGGTGTAGGCAGCCTATGTACTAACTGTTCAAAAAAGATTACTTTTCTCTCCCAATCAATTTGACCTATTGGGAGGATTGAAGCTAAGAAATTATATGTTCTTATAAAAGATTTCACTCCACTTTTAAACTCCACTTGTTCCTCTTCAGTTAGAGTTTTATATCGTTCTACCATACTATCTAAAATAGAATCTAATTGATCTCTATTTTTATTTTTTAAGAATATTTCAACTACTTTATCAACTTCATCTTCTTCATATACATACATTCCATCTAATACACTTAATAAATCATGTAGCTTATTAGGATCAGTAAATGATTCTAATTTAGTTTCTTTATAGTAAGGTTGAAATGCTTCTAAAATATGATCTGGAGAGTTAGCAAAATCTAATACACAAGTATCTATTTTAAATTTAGCACTACGGTTAAGTCGTGATAAAGTTTGTACTGCTTTAACATCATTTAATACTTTATCTACATACATAGTGTGTAGTAACGGTTCATCATAACCAGTTTGGTACTTATCAGCAACTATTAAAATTTTATACTCGTCTTCTTTGAATCTTTCTGTAGTCTCTTTAGAAGAAAATCCATTTAAACTCGCTTCTGTAACTAATTTCCCTTTATATTCTTTTTCACCAGAAAATGCTACAACAGCTTTCCATCCTGTTTTACTGTTTTCTAAAAGTTCTGAAACTATATGATAATACTCTACTGCTCGAAGTATACTTTGTGTAATTATCATAGCTTTAGCTTTACCATTAATTTTTTTAGAGGTATTATCGATAAAATGATTTACCATAACCTCTGCTTTAGATCTAATTGGAAATTCTTGACCTTCTACATATGTTCTAATTTTACGTTGTGATTTTTTTCTATCAAATTCTGGATTATCTTTCACTGTTTTATAAATCTTATAGTAATTTTCAAAATTAGTATAATTTTTTAAAACATCAAGAATGAATCCTTCTTCTATTGCTTGTTTCATAGAATATAAATCAAATACTTCACCAAACATTTGTAATGTTTTTGCTTTTGGTGTAGCTGTAAAAGCAAAGAAACTCGCATTTTCTGGCATTTTTCTAGCTTCAATAATTATATTTAATTGGTCTTCTATACTTGTTTCTTCATCACTCATTTTTCCTGAAACAGCCATATTAAGTGAGGCTGCTGCACGTCCACTTTGAGAAGAATGTGCCTCATCTATAATAATAGCGAAGTTCTTCCCTTTAAGATCAGAACCAATTTTTTCTATTAGATATGGGAATTTTTGTACAGTCGTGATTATTATTTTTTTACCATCTAATAAAAGATCTTTTAAGTTTGTTGAAGTGCTAGCATGACCTACAATACTTTTTTCATCAATAAACTTCCTAATATTATCAGTTATTTGTTTATCTAAATTTAATCTATCTGTAACAACAATAACAGAATCAAAAGCTTTTTTATTACTATAATTCACTTCTACTAAGCGATAACTTAACCATGTTATTGAATTACTTTTCCCACTACCTGCACTATGTTGAATTAAATATCGTTTACCAACACCATTTTCTTCTACATCTTTTACTAACTTAGTTACCGCTCTGAATTGATGATATCTAGGAAAAATTTGTGTTTCACTTCTTTTTACCTTATCTACTGAAACATAAGCGAAATCTCTAATTATTGAAGTTAACGTTTTAGATTGTAAAAACTCTTTCCATAAATAATCTGTCATTGTACCGTTTAAATTTACAGGATTACCTGATCCTCCAGCTAATGTTCCTTTATTAAACGGCATGAATCGTGTACTCTTTCCATCTAGTTTTGTTGTAAATGTAATAAAGTTCTCATCGACAGCAAAGTGTGCTAAGCACTTTTTAAAACTAAATAATGGGTCTCTTGAATCTCTATCATTTTTATATTGTTCTTCTGCATCTTTATATGACCAACCCGTGCTAGAACCTCGGCTCTTAAGTTCCATTGTAAATATTGGTAATCCATTAATAAAAATTGCTAAATCGAGTTCTAAGGCTCTGTTTTGATTTGAATAAGTTAATTGATTTGTTACCGAAAAGATATTCTTATCAAACTCCTCATATGAACTTAATCTTTTTGGATCTAAAGCATGATAGAAAAGAATAGTTCCTTGTGAAGGATAGCATTTAATTCCATTCTTTAATATAGATACAATACCATCTCGTCTAATATCATTATTAAGTTTATTATAAAATTTCAAACGACCATTTTCAGTATCAAGTCCAAGAATCTCAAATTCTTGAGGTTGACTATCTTTTATAAATCGCAGTAATCTTTCTTCATCAATCGCAAACTCACGGTTATAACTACTCTTCATCTCTAGTGGTGTTATATATTTATATCTATTTTTATCAACTAAATATTTAATTATTTCTTTTTCTAATTGTTCTTCCATATGAGTATCCTTTATTCCCATAACTCCACCTCCTTTTCTTTTCACTTCTTATTTTCTTTCAGGAATTTTTACATTTCTAACATCTATTTGACCGGTTACTACTTCTGAAATTATAGATTCTCTCAGCATATTTAAATTCATGATTATATTTTCACTATTATTTTTAAAATTCTCAAATTTTGATTCAAATTTTTTTAATTCTATAGCTCCATCGTTATCTTCTGGTAAATATATTGAAAGTGCCAAAATTTTTTCTTCCGAAATTGCTGGATACGATATTCCTATTGAATTACTTATTACTTGATCTAAAAATTCATCAACCATTAAAGCATACTCTAGATAATTGCTATTTAAAAATTTTTCCTTAGGGCGCAACACTACAAACCCCGTAGAAACAACACAATCTTCTATCGAATTATCAATTTTTAGAATTGATTTTAAATAAGTTCTTACAGTTGACAAAATAATATCATTCTCTTTTACCAATCTTTTTGCTCTACTAGGAGCTTCACTAATTCTATAAATTGTTGGTTTATTCTTCAATTTATTTGTTCCTACGTCTCCTATTTCAATATATCTAATGTAATCTTCTTCACTAGATATTTTTATATAATCATCATTTGCGGTGAAAATATCTTTTAATCTGTACTTTATCTTCTTTTTCTTTTTTAAAAAATTATCTATAAATATCTTTTTATATAATTCCATCTCTTCTATTTTTTGTTTTTCAGTTTCTATTAATTGATCAATTTCTCTTATCTTCCAATCAAGATAGTTTGCAATCTGTTGTTGTTCTTCTAAAGGAGGTACTAATGATAATAATGTATTAAAGTTATCTTCAGTTATCGTATATCTTACTGATTTAGAATATATTTTATAGACCCTATCTTGAAAAAGATAACTAAATAAATACTTATAGTATTGTGGTATTTGTTTTTCTACTTTAAATACATCGTAAGCTGGACTTATCATTCCATTATATTGTGAGACATCAGAAAAAACTGCTGAACAATCTAAATCAAACAAGCATAACACTAAATTATCTTTGTTTACAAACTGATATCCCTTATAAGATGAAGGTTGTTTACCACCTATCTGATCTTTAGACTTCACTTTAATTCCCTTAGTAGTCAAAGATAACAAGTCTGTAGTTTCATTTTGTATACCCACTACCGATTTTGTTTTTATAAATATATTTTTATTCCTTTCTATTCTCCAATGAGCAGGAATTTTTCTTATCCATTGTATCTCTACTTTTTTATAGATTTCATATTTATTCATAGAGACCCTCCAGAATTTCTTTCATCATTCCCTCTGATAATTTTTCTAATTCTCGGATTCTTGCTACGATTGTTTCTACACTTTCTAACTGCTTTGATTTATAAAAATATTTTGTAAAGTTTATCTCATAACCAATTTGCGTTTTAGTCTCATCTACAAAAGCATCCTCATGATAAGATAAAACCTCTTCTTTGATAAACTCCTCTATTCCCCCAGGATATGTTAGTGGAATAAGCTCTGTATCCCTTAACTCTGTATCAACTACAATATTACCTTGTTTATCTTTTTGGATTACTGCTTTATCATCTTTTACTATGATATTCTCTAATAAACCAGTTGCAACTAACTTTTTAAATGTAGTACCTTTTATTCCTAATCCTTTTAATTTTTTATCAAATTCTTTTTCAAATTTTGCATAATCAAAATAGACTTCTTCACTTTTCAGTTCTTTTAAAACTTTTAAATAGCTTTGAATATTCTCTTTCTTTTCTAATTCTTTGATCGCACCAGCAGTATTCTTTATAAAACTTTCAACTAATTTTTCTTTTGTTATTTCACCAATATAAAAACCTATTTTTTCAAGTTCTTTTTCTACTTGAAGTATATTTTCATTATTACATAATACTGCTTGCCTTAGAGGTCGTTCTACTGTAACTTTATAATATCCAAAATCTTCATTACTAAATATTTTCGAATTATCATTTTCTTCAAAATTTTGGAATAGATCTAGGATAAGTTTTCTGTCTTCATTTGAAAATTCACAGTTTTTCAAACCTAGATTTTTTCTAAGAGAGGTTTTAATATTACTTGCATCAATTAATTGAATTTTACCTTTTCTTCTCTCTTCTTTTCTATTTGATAATACCCAAATATGTGTTGTAATTCCAGTATTGTAAAACATATTTTCTGGTAATTGGATAATAGCTTCTATTAAATCTTCTTCTATCATATAGCGTCTAGCATTACTAGCTCCTCCTCCGGCATCACCTGTAAATAATGCTGAACCATTATGAACTTCCACTATACGAGAGCCTAGAGTCGTATCTTTCATTTTTGAAATATTATTTAATAAAAACAATAATTGCCCGTCACTTACATCAGGAATCATTCTATAGTCATCCTGTTCTTTGTAACTTCTTACGAATCTATTATCTGTAACATTTTTCTTCGGATCTTTATCAATTCCTGCTCCAAGAATACTTAAATCATTTTTCCAAGTTTTTCCGTATGGTGGATTCGACAGCATAAAATCAAAGTGTTTTCCACGCGCACCGTCATTAGATAATGTTGAACCGTAGTATACTTCTCCATTTGATGTATTACCACCTTTAATTAATAAATCTGCTTTAGCTATAGCATAAGTTTCCTCAGTTGATTCTTGACCAAAGATATGAATTGATAACTGTTTATTATTTTCTTCAGCATGTTTTTGTAATTTTTCTTCAGCAACAGTGGCCATACCTAATGTTCCACATGCTCCATCATAAATAGAATATGTTCCATTCTTCATTTTATCTAATACTGGAATTATTGCTAAGTCTGCTACTAATTCTACAGCATCTCGAGGAGTAAAGTGTTCTCCCGCTTCTTCATTATTTTCTTCATTAAATTTTCTAATTATTTCTTCGAATAAAGTTCCCATCGCATGGTTATCAAGACCACGATGAATAATTTCACCTTTGCTGTTCACTTCATCATAAGGACTAAGATTCATTTCCTTTGAAGTGAATTTTTCAAGAACAGAACCTAAGATTCCAGCATTAGTCATTTTTCTAAGTTGGCTACTAAAATCAAATTTCTCAAGTATCTCTTTAATATTATCTGAAAATCCATTAAGGTATTCTTCGAAATTCTTTTTCAAATTCTGACGATTTGTTTCATGTCTTAAATCCTTCAAATTAAAATTTGAAGTATTATAAAATGGTAATTCAACCATTGTATTTAATGTTTCCTCAATATCTAATTTATTATCTTCTGCCATTTTTTTATATTCTAAAATCTTACTTTTATGTGGCTCTATAATGGCATCAAAACGACGTATAATTGTCATAGGAACAATTACATCACGATACTTTCCTCTAACATATACATCACGAAGACAATCATCTGCAACTGACCATATGAAACTTATTAATTTATTATACTCTAAAGCATTGTATGAATTTCCCATCTAATAACTCCTAATTAATCTTGATTATATCTATATTTTTTATACAATTTTATAATTTTTTTAACTATCAGATTTAATTATAACAAAATCAAAGATTAAAATAAATACAATTGTAGTAATTTAAATAATAAAAAACTTACTATTATTAATAAAAAAAGACTGTATTACTTATTATTTAATTTTCAGTAATACAATCTTTTTAAAAAGTTTCTTATTTTTATGTTACTATTAATTATTTTTTACTTCTAATTCCCATTGTTTTAATAGTTCTCGGGCTTCATCTTCACTAGCATAATCATAATCCCCCTTATCATGATTACAAACAAATGTAGCCAACTTAATTTTCTCTAATTCGGTAAATTCATGAAGCCTTTTTTTATCGAAATTAATTATACTTATATAAATTTCATCATTTGATATATATTTTTCATAAAGATTTGAATAATATGCCCAACCTATATTACTTCCTACCCATTTACTAGCTAATGAGGTCACAAACTTTAGTTTATCTACTTCAGATTTAAATAATTTCTCAATATATTTAGATAATCCTATCTCATCAACATACCTCCAAAAATAATAAACATCTTTAAATCCAACAATATCTGATATAGATACACTATTACTAATCTTTTTAATTTTATCTAGATAAATCTCTTCTAATTTTTGGAGATGTTCTACACTAATTATTCGTTTATCTTTATTTCCTATATTTTCTACAAATCTGCCATGTGTACGCCCTATATTTATTAGTAAATTAGATATTGTTCCTAAACTTGTCTCATCGGCATTTCCTATTAAAGATGATAAAGATAGGTATCTCTCTTCATCTGTTGCTAATCTATCTATGATTTCCTCAATAATTCTACTCGCCATTGTTATTGCAGAAATAGGATAAATTATATTATTCCTCTCTCCATCAAATTGCCCATGTAATATTAATAATACAGAAGATATTAATGAAAGTCTTTCATAGGGTATTTCACTTACTAAAGATGTGAGTTCATCTAGAAAATAAACTATATCTCCTCTTTGATTAATTTTATCAATTACTTCCAATAAATTTTTCCTATCAAATTCATATATACAAGAATTTATTATATTTCTAGAAACTTTAATATCACTTAAATCAGCCATGAAATATACTTCAAATCTTTCACCATAAGCTGCTCTCATATTTTTTCTAATATCAAAGTTATTTTTTTCATAATAAGTATTTCCATTTATATTTTTATAGAACACAGGAAACATCGTAGATAAAAAGTTTATAGCTTTTTCAGGATTTATCCCTATTTTTTCAAATTCTTCGCTATATAGTTTTTTATAATCTTGTTTATTATTAATGCTATTTATTAATCTTTTCATACCATCACACACGACTTCCTTATTGGTAGCAATCCATTTATACAATTTAGGTTCCAACACTTCTATAGTTGATATTGCGATCATATCTTCAAATGATACCTCTTGATATAATAAACTATATCTGAACTGAAACGTATTAACAACTCTATTTATATCTCTTAAAGTTGAGATGTAAGGGCTTATACAGTCATTAAATACTTTAGTCCAATAATTTTCATCTATTTTAATTTCACTAGATGTATTTACAATGATTTTATTTAATTGATTCAATAATATGCCATCCAATTTATACTTACTTAATTCCGGTAATTCAATAGGTACTTGAATAATTTTTTCTAAATACTCATTTCCCTCTTCAAGATTATGAACTTCAGCCAATGCTCTTTGTACTACATTTCTATCCATAACTAAAAGATATATCACATTTGGGAAATCGGCTACTTGTTTAACTAATTGAAAAATATCCCTAATTTGTACATTAGTAAGTCTATCTATATCATCTATTACAACAATAATCTGCTTATCTACTTCTGTTAATGCTTTTTCTAAAGCTTTTCTAGTTTCATTAAGAGTAGATTTTTTGGATGTTTTTTTTGTTATTATTTTCAAAATCGTCTTTATTGTCGATACTACTCCACTTCCCATCAAAGGTACATAATTTAACAAATCTACCGCTTCAGAATATTCTTCCAGTGCATCTGCAATTTTTTCATAATAAGATTTTCCGCTCTGATTGTATAGCTTAATTTTTAAATCTTGAAAAAACAAACTTATCAAATTATTTTTATCAGTGTAATTCCACGGAGAAAATCTTACTATCAATGGTTTGTTTTCATCTTTTTCAGATAATCTTTTTATTTCATTTTCAGCCATATTAACAACTGAGGTTTTCCCAGTTCCCCATTCTCCGAATAACCCAATAACTAATCCAGACTTACCGTTATACTCATATATACCTTTACCTAACTGATTTGAAAAAGTTGCTCTTCCTAATAAATCCTCTTCTTGTTTTTCAATAGGGTTATCTGTTCTATATTCCATAATTACCTCCTAAATATATATATATATATATTTCTTTGAATTGAATTAAAACTTTATTTCTTATAAAATCTCAGTATTTTTAAAATATGATAACATAACTATTTAAATATACTTAATAATTCATTAAATGCACTATCTATACTAACTGATTCACCACTTTCAGCTTGTTCCAGACTCAACTTCATAAAATCATTAAACTCTTCATCTGTCATATCTTCTCTAGATATTATTCTTTCAATAAAGTTCCTAAAATTCTTTTTATCTTGTATTTTATATTTACTATTTTCCATTAATCACAAACTCCACCCCTAATATTTAATACTAATTTATTTATTATTCATAAAATTTATGTTTTCATTACTTTAAATATTACTCTTTAACTTGTACAATTTTATGTACTAATAAAATAAAGACATAACCATCTTTGTTTAGTAATATCCCCCAAAATTTTTATGCAAATTTTGGGGGATATTTTTTGACTATTTTTTTTGAGAAATTTTTACCATTCTCAAATTCGACAAAGAAACAAAAATAGGATATTAAATAACATTTATCTAAACACATACATTTAGAATTTAATAAACTAATGTTTTTTAAAAATAATATTTGAAATCTTTAAATACAAATTTTACAAAAATCCATTCCAAAATTAGTAATTTTAATTAATCCTTTTTTTAGTTTTATACTATGGAAATCATCATTATATTCATTTTTAAATTGGTTAATTATTGGATGATTTTCATAAGATAAATATCTATTTTCATCAGATAAAAATACACCATAATTAATTTCAATAAGTCCTAACCTCTTTAGATTTAGGAGAGATGAAGCAACTCTAACATGAGAAATATTACCGATATTTTCTATATAAAAATGATCAAAAACTTCTTTATAGTTTTTTGAATCTTTACTTTCTAGAATAATCGAAACTATAGAATTTTGTTTATCTTTAATATCATATAAATTAATAAGATTTTTAGCATCTATTGGACTCATTTGCTTTATTATTTCTACAAATGCTGGTTGTAATACTTCATTTTTTGAATTATCCATTGAAGCTGCTATTAGTTTAGCAAATAATGAACGTAATTCTTCATCATCAATATAATACTTAGAAGCTTCCAACGCTGGTCCTAATACACTCAACTTAGGTTCTTGTATTTGGTCTATTGGTATGTTAGAAACTTCTGTAGCAATATCTTTTAAAAATAAATTATCTACCTCTTGTTTTCTTTGTCGAACTTTAATATCCATTTTGTAACCAAAATTATAATACCATAATTGACTAAACGTTTCGGCTGGACCTTTAAATACACTACTAATAGCTGCACCACCTGCAGCAGTCAAAATAGAACCGACAATTTCATCCATTGATTATCACTCCTTTAAAACTGTTGGATTTCTGGGAAATCTTTAATTTTATTATATCATTTAGGTGAAAAAAGGTCAAAAAAGTTTTAGTACTATTTTTTCAATAACTTCAACCTTCAGAAAACTATTCTATATCTTAAATATTAATGTCAAAATTATAATAGTATAACTAAGAAATGAATTATCTCTTCTATAACTTCATAATAGCTACTATTTCTTCTCCGTCTTTTTCCTTAGTTTCTACAAAACCAACAGACTTATAGAGTTGTCGTGCTACATAATTGTCACTTTCATAAGATAACCAACAATATTTTGCTGTTCCACAAGGAAATGTATTAATAAATTCTATAGCTAAATCCATCGCTTTTTTACCAAATCCTTGCCCTTGGAATTTCTTATCCATCATAAGTCGCCATATATTATAATTCCCTTTAGCTATCGTAGGAACACCTTCATCATCTGAATTCACATCAAAACCTATCATAGAAAACCAATAGGTGTTTCATCTTTATATATACCAAATGTAAATACATCATTATTCTCGGTAATTGCTATATACGCTTCCATAATACTACTATTATTTGTAGCTACAAAACTTTTCTGATTATCAAAAACCTCTAATTTCAGAATCGCCTCTACATTATTTCTATTAATCTTTCTCAATTTAAGCATAATTTATTCCCCATTGATTTTTTGATTTTAAATATGAACTTTATTTTTATGATTATAAAATAATATCGTAATTTTAATATCCTGTTTCTAAGAATACCAACCGAACTCCCTACTTAATAAACTTCGTTATTTTACCTTCTTTTTTGTATGTTTCTACTGCTTTTGCTACCCTCTCGAAGTCACGTCTTAAGCTGTATGAATAGATATCTCTAAATAGTCTATAACCTAGTTTTTCATTTACTTCAAATGCTAGTGTGTATAGTTCATATGTTTCCATCGAGTCGAAGTTTTCGTGGGCTTTTACTACATCTACTAATATATCGTCACAATGTTCTACTAACGCTTTTTCTAGTCTATCATTTAAAAATTTTGATTTATCTAGAGTATATTTATACATTTCTCTTGATGTTGTTGAGAAGTCTGTTACTAAACTTTCTTTATCTAGTTTATCATACAGTTCATATCTTAACTGCTCATTTACGTCTTTTGCAATTTCTACTAATCTTTCATCTGATACTGGTTCTAAACTATATGCTGCATTATTAACTTCTGAAAATACATTTTTCTCTTCTTCTATCGCTTTTTTTAATAATTCTAATTTCATAAAGATCCTTTCAATAATATTTCTTTCATTTATTCTTATATAATATTATAACATATTTATTGTGAATTATTTTATCACTAATTACTATATTTGTTCTATTTACCTCTTCTGTTAATTCTTTTCTATACCTTTTGTTTTTCATTCAAACACCTCTTGAAAAATCTGTAATTCTACGTTAAAATTAATATATTAACTAAGGAGAGTTTGAAATGAGTGAATCGAAAATTGTTTTAACTATTGATAATGAATTAAAAAATGAAGCTGAGGATTTATTCTTTAGTCTTGGATTAAATCTGGAAACTGCTATTAGCATGTTCCTTACAAAAGCTGTTAATGAAGGTGGTATACCTTTTGAAGTGAAACAAACAAAATACGTTGAAAGTCCTGATTTTATCTCTAGTCACTTCACTATTAAATCTGCTGTATATGAGATTAATGAATACATAAAAGATAGATTCAACGAAGAACCTTCATTTTATCTAGCATGTGAAAATAGAGGTCTTACAGATGATGAAGCTAGTAAATTATTCATTCTATTTTCTAATAATACTGAAGAGATTGATCAAGAAGAATTCACAGAAAAAAATATTGATAACCTAGTAGAATTATCTACAATCGCCTTCCCAGAATTAAGACGACTATCAGACGAACAACTACGTGATATTGTGAATGCATATATTACAAACTACTATTTAATTAGATAATAAAAACTAAATAATATACTTTTAGGAGTGATTTTAAAATCAATGAGTTTTGATTTTAAATCACTTCTATTTTTTATTTAGTAATATAAATATTATATTTTTTTACAAAACTTAAAATTGTATTGGAAGTTCACTTCCAACTTTTACCTTTTCTGCCTTAAATTGGAAGTTCACTTCCTACTTTTGTCTTTTCCCCTCTGAATTGGAAGTTTACTTCCTACTTTTGTCTTTTTCCCTCTAAATTGGAAGTAGACTTCCAACTTTTGTATTTTCCCTCTAAGTTGGAAGTTCACTTTCAACTTTCACCTTTTTCATCTTGAATTAGAAGTTGACTTCCAACTCCTTTTATTATTTCTTAATCCTTTTCTTCAAATTTTTGTTTTTACAATCATTTTATTTTTTGATAAACTATAATTGTACAAATAAAACACTTACATTTTACGAAAGTAAGAGGAGATAAAAATGGGAAAATTTAATAAAAAAGTTGTTTCAGTAGTTTCAACTGCAGCTACTTTACCGGTTGTTATAGGTAGTTTTGCAGGTTATCAAAAATTACGTTATAAACGTAGTACAAAAGCTGGTCTTATCGAGCTATATCTCGGGAATAAATATAAAAAACTACGAGGTATCGATGAAACTAAAAGATTAGAAAAGCAAAAGTTAGACAATATTGAAGAAACTGTAAATGTTTATGAATTCGATACCAAATCTAAATTCTATACTAGAACTATTAACGATAGACATGTATGGCATTTAAATAGTGTAAACAATACTAACACGACAATTTTTTATATACACGGTGGATCTTACGTTCATGAACTCGTAGATATTCAGTGGGAGATGGCTGATAAAATTGCTCAAGAAGCTGATGCTGAGGTTATTATTCCTGATTACGGATTAGCCCCATTCTATACTTATAAGGACAGCTATGACTTTCTAACAAAATTATATACAGACTATATTGCAGCTAATCCTGATAAAGA
This sequence comes from uncultured Gemella sp., assembly GCA_963525505.1. Taxonomy (GTDB): domain Bacteria; phylum Bacillota; class Bacilli; order Staphylococcales; family Gemellaceae; genus Gemella. The sequence goes on along the minus strand of CAURKK010000016.1, from coordinate 231 downwards.
TGTGTATATTATGGGAGATAGCGCTGGTGGTGGCTTGGCTCTAGGATTAGTTCAAGATTTTATTAAAAATAATATTACAATTCCAAAAGGATTAATTCTACTTAGCCCATGGATTGATTTAACAATGTCAAATCCCGATATTAAAAAATATTTAAATAAAGATCCTCTACTCCACGTAGATACTTTGCTAGCTGATGCACAATCTTGGGCTGGTGATGCAGATCTAAATTA
>CAURKK010000015.1:0-22531 GCA_963525505.1 uncultured Gemella sp. | reverse complement strand
ATTGATGAAAAATTAGTTAAAATTTACGGATTAGATGCTGCTCCAACATTATTACCAATGTTCACTAAAGAATATAGTGATTATGCGAGAAAATACTTAGAAGACAATGGAATTGAAATCATTTTAGGTGCTGGAATTAAAGGTGCTACTAAAGATAGTTTCACTATCGAAGTTGATGGAGAAAGAAAAGATTTATTTGCTTCTACATTAGTATGGACAGCTGGTGTACGTGGAAATAAACTTATGGATGAAGCATTCCCAGAACTTTCTAAACGCGGACGTCTTGTAACTACACAACAATTAACGGTTCCAGGACTTGATAATGTTTATATCGTTGGTGATTGTGCAGCGTTCATCGAAACAGGACAAGAAAGACCATACCCAACAACTGCTCAAATTGCTAACCAAATGGGAGCTTATGTAGGAGCAAGAATTAGTGGAAAACAAGTAGGAGACTTCAAATATATCAACCGTGGAGTTGTATGTTCGTTAGGACACAAAGACGGTATCGCTGATGTTATGGGTGGAAAAAAAGCTAAAGGATTCAAAGCTGCTAAACTTAAAAAAGTAATTGAAGCTAAAGCGATTTATGAATTAACAGATTTCGTTACAGCACTAAAAAATCAACGTATCCTTTAATTGATATTAAATTAAGTAATTTTTTGAAAAAGACTCAATATACTTGAGTCTTTTTCTTTTTGAAAACGCATTAAAATTTTAATATTAAATAATAATTAATAAATTTGATATTTATTGAGTTTTCAGCAATGTTAATTTGAAAAAAAGTTATAATTATGGTAAGATATAGTGTAGAGAAAATTTAACCAAATAAAGTTATGGGGAAAAATTATGATATATAAAATAGCAAATACAGCGGAAGAATATGAACAAATTTTCAAATTAAATTATGAAACATTTGTCGAAGAGATTCCTCAACATGAAAAGAATGAAACTAAAAAATTAAAAGATAAATTTCATGATAAAAATATATATATTATAGCGAAAAAGAAAAATGAAGTTATAGGAATGATTTCATTATCAGATCAGAGACCTTTTTCGTTAGATTTGAAATTAAATGATATTGATAAATTTTACACAGGTAGTTACAAAAAACCTGTAGAGATTAGATTGCTCTCAATTAAAGAACAATATAGAAAAACTAAAGTTTTCACTGAATTGTTACAAAGGACGTTTAATTACATAATTCAAAATGCATATGATATTGTTTTTATTTCAGGTACAACGCGACAAGAAAAACTATATAATCACTTAGGATTTGTAAAATTCCATGAAAATGTGGGAACAAAAGACGCAGAATATATGCCTATGTATCTTAAACTAGATAATGGTAATAAGGTTATTGAAAGATTAGCGCAAGCTCAAAGAATAAATTTCCTACCAGGTCCTGTTGATTTATCTGAGGAAGTAGTAGCAAAGTTGTCTAAGCAACTTTACTCGCATAGAAGTAGTGAATTTGTTGCTTTGACTAAGGATACCTTAGCAAAAATTGAAAAAATTTTGGATGTTAAACAAGCAACAATATTGCATGGATCGGCAACGTTAGCTAATGAAGCTATTATGGCTCAATTAAAGGGGAGAAATCTAAATAATGGATTAATCTTAGCAAATGGCGAATTTGGCAATAGATTAGTCCGTGAAACGAAAAGACACGGACTGAATATTGAAACATACTCAGTGGACTTTGGAGAAAGTTTTGATTTAGAATTACTTTCGGAAAAATTAAAATCAGGAAAGTATGACTTTGTTTATTTAGTACATAATGAAACTAGTGTAGGCATTTTAAATGATCTAGATGAAATTACTAGAATTGTAAAAGAAAACAAGCTTGTATTAGCTGTTGATGCTGTTTCAGCAGTCGGCGCAATAAAATATAGTTATAAAGATGTCGATTATGTAGCTTGCTCTTCAGGGAAAGCTTTTTGTTCAGTAGCAGGTTTGGCGATAGTTGGATCTAATTGTGAATTAGTACCTTTAGAAAATACACCATTGTACTTAGATTTACATTATGCTAATAAAATGACGTCAATTCCTTTTACTCAGCCATCAATTTTAATGGAAGCATTAAATACAGCGTTAGATGTGTTTAAAACTGATGAAAGATATGAAAAGGTTCAAGAAAAATATACATATATGAAGGAAGGATTAAAACAATTAAATCTTCCAATTATGAAACTTAAGAAGAAAGAGGTTTCTCCAGTTATTATTACTGTTGAACTTCCGAAAAATATGTCTTCTTTAAATGTAGGTTCATCTTTAGCGATAAATAATATTTTTATTCATTATAAGAGCTCATATTTACAAGAAAGAAATATTATACAGTTTTCATTTATAAATATTAATACAACAAAAAATGAAATTGATTACACATTAAATATATTAAAACAAATGATAGGAGATTATTAATGGCAGTATTTAAAGTATTTTACCAAGAAAATTCAAAAGAGATTCCAGTAAGGGAGAACACTCAAGTGTTATATGTAGAAGCTGATGGAGTACCAGCAGTAAGAAAGTATTTAGATGATAGAAACTATAATGTTGAACTTGTTCAAGAATTAAGTGAAGCATACTTAGAGTTTGAAAAACAATCTGAAGACTTTAAAGTGGAGAAAGTTAATGGATAAGATCATCAAAAAAAATGAAGTAGGTGTTGCGGCTATTGGTGGTCTAGGCGAAATCGGAAAAAACACCTATGCGGTTCAGTATCGTGATGAGATTATTATTATCGATGCTGGAGTTAAATTCCCTGGAGATAATATTCTTGGGATAGACTATGTAATTCCAGACTATTCATATATTGAAAAAAATGTTGATAAAATTAAAGCATTGATAATTACTCATGGTCACGAAGATCACATTGGTGGTTTACCATTTCTACTTAGAAAGGTAAATCTTCCAATTTATGGAGGACCACTAGCGATTGGTCTAATAAGATCAAAATTAGAGGAGCATAATTTATTAGCAAAAGCTGAGTTGAATGTTATTGATGAAGATACAGTATTGAGTTTTAAATACTTAAAGGTTTCATTCCATAATACTTCTCACTCTATCCCTGATTCATTTGGTGTTATTGTTAATACTCCTCAAGGAAATATTGTTCATACTGGGGATTTTAAATTTGACTTTACTCCAGTAGGACAAGGATCAAATTTACACAAGATGGCAGCAATTGGAGAGCAAGGAGTACTGTGTCTACTTTCTGATTCTACAAACTCAGAAAGAACTGAATTCACACAGAGTGAAAAAGAAGTAGGTAAAACAATTTCTAATATACTCCGCAAGGAAAAACATAGAGTAATATTTGCTACATTCGCGTCAAACGTATATCGTGTAAAACAAGTAGTTGAAGCATGTATTGAACATGGAAGAAAAATCGTAGTATTTGGTCGTTCTATGGAAAAAGCAATAAAAATTGGAACGGAGTTAGGCTATATTAAAGCTCCAAAAGAGACGTTTGTTAATAGTAAATATCTTAATCAAGTGGATCCAAATAAACTACTTATACTTTGCACAGGTACTCAAGGTGAGGAGCTTGCAGCATTGAGTAGAATAGCGAATGGAACGCATAAAAAGATTACAATTATGCCGACAGATACAGTAATATTTGCTAGTTCGGCAATTCCAGGAAATACTTTATCTATTAACAAAAATATAGATTTATTATCAAAACTTGGAGCAAATGTAATAACGTCAAGTGTGAATAATGTTCATACTTCGGGTCACGGTTCTAAAGAAGAACAAAAATTAATGTTTAGACTTATCAAACCGAAATACTTTATGCCAATCCATGGTGAGTATAGAATGCAAGTTATTCATGCTCAAACAGCGGCTGAATGTGATATTCCGTTAGAAAATTCATTTATTATGGAAAATGGTGAAGTGTTAGCCTTAACTAGTGATAGTGCTAGAATTGCAGGGAAGTTTGAAGCTTCAGATGTTTATGTAGATGGACTTGGAATCGGGGATATAGGTAGTGTTGTAATAAAAGATAGAAAAGAACTTTCAGAAGAAGGTGTGATAGTAGTTTCAATTGCAATTGATTTTAAAAATAAAAAATTAATGAATAATCCAGATATAATAAGTCGTGGATTTGTAAATGTTAATGAATCTATGGAACTATTTGGACAATCAAAAGTAATTGTTAAAGAAGCAGTACTAGCTGCACTATCTAATGAAGAATGTGGAGTATATCAAATTAGACAACAAATTTTAGAATCACTTGGACAATTTTTAGAAAGTGAAATAGGAAGAAAACCTGTTATTTTACCAACAATATTGGAGGTGTAAATATGAAATACAGAAGTGTATTTGATATTATAGGTCCGGTAATGGTAGGACCATCTAGTTCACATACGGCAGGTGCAGTTCGTATCGGTCTTTTTACAAGATATATTTTTGGAAGACAGCCTGAAAATGTAAAAATAACATTATATGGTTCTTTTAAAGAGACATATAAAGGTCATGGGACTGACATTGCGTTAATAGGAGGATTATTGGGATATAATACTTCAGATAAACGTATTAGAACTAGTATGGAAGATGCTAAATTAGCAGGTATGGAATTTGAATTTGTAGAAAGTGAAATCGAACATGTCCATCCTAACACAGCAAAAATAGAAGTTGAAGCGGGAAGATATAGTTTAGATCTTATTGGAAAATCAATAGGTGGAGGGAAGATGGTTATTTTTGAACTTCTTGGATTTGATGTAAATCTTTCAGGAGATTTTCCTTGTTATTTCATATTTTATAAATTCAATAACAATAATAAAAAAGATCTTTCGGTAAAAATAGAAGAAATCTTCGGAGACAAAAAAGTTAATGAAAAATATTCTAGTTCAATTTTAGAAGGAATTAACTTATTAGTTGTCGAATCACTGGAAGAATTAAATGAAGAAAATATGCAGAAATTAACTGAACTAGAGTATATTAATGAAGTAAAATTTGCAGATAGATTGTAGAGGGTACAAAAATGTTTACTAGTTTAGCAGAAATAGTTGAAAAATCAAAATTAGAAAATAAACCAGTTTCTGAGTTAATGATTGAACAAGAAATAGAGTTAAATGGTGTAACACGTTCTGCGGTTGAAAAATTAATGAAAAGAAATCTAAATGTAATGATGCAAGCTGTTGAAGAAGGTTTAGCTGGAGTGAGTTCCAAAACTGGACTTACTGGTGGAGATGCTAAAAAATTACAAGAATACATCAATAGTGGTAAGTCAATCACAGGTAGTGATTTTTTAAATGGAGTTGCAGCAGCAATAGCAACAAACGAAGTTAATGCTTCACTTGGACTGATATGTGCTACTCCTACTGCAGGGTCAGCTGGAGTTCTTCCAGGATGTATTCATGCATTGAAACAAAAATTCAATATTGATGAAGAAACACAATTAAAAATGTTATTTACGGCCGGAGCTTTTGGATTTGTAGTAGCGAATAATGCTTCTTGTTCAGGAGCAGAAGGTGGTTGTCAAGCTGAGATTGGCTCAGCAAGTGCGATGGCTGCAGCAGCTATTGTTGAAGCTATGGGTGGTGATGCAGAGATGAGTGCGCATGCATTTGCTATAGCATTAAAAAATATGTTAGGATTAGTATGTGATCCTGTGGCGGGATTAGTTGAGGTACCGTGTGTAAAAAGGAATGCAGCCGGTGCTTCGACAGCTCTTATGGCAGCAGATTTAGCTTTGGCTGGTATAAAAAGTAGGATACCAGCAGATGAAGTGTTAGAGGCGATGTACAAAATAGGTTTAGAAATGTCAACGACCTTAAAAGAAACTGCCAAAGGAGGATTAGCAATCACAAAAACTGGAGAAAAATATAGGAGTTTATTATTCGGTAATGATTAATATTTTGGAAAAATCGGTAGAAACTATAAAAGGTGTTGGAAAGAAATATTTACAGACATTAAATGAATTAGAAATATATACAATTCGTGATATTCTGTATAATATTCCTTACAGAGTATCTAGTTCTACTGATTTTTCTTCTTCTGTAAAAGATAATGAGAAAGTAATAACTACTGGTAAGGTAGAAACAAGGGTAAGTACTCAGTTTTATGGAAACAGAAGAAGTAGATCTTTTTTCACTTTATCAACTTCATCCGGTAGTATTAAAATAGTATTTTTTAATCAACACTATTTGAAAAAAAATCTAGTTGAAGGTCGAGATGTAGTAGTTAAAGGCACCTATAATGCAGCTAATAACACTATAACGGCTTCTAGCGTAAGTTTTAATACTGTTGAAGAAAAACCTAAAGGTGATAACATAGAAGTTTTTTATCATCTGAAACAAGGAATTACTCAAAAAAAGTTTATAAAACTTGTTGAAGAATCATTTAAAATGATAGATGGTGAAAATGTAATATTAGATTTAGTTCCTGAAAATTTTAAAGGGATTTGGAAGTTAGAAAGAATACTTTACACTTTACATTACCCAAAAAATTCAGAAGAGTTTGATAAAGCAAGAAAGATGTTTGCTTTTCATGAGTTGTTTAATTATCAGTTGAAATTACAACTTCAAAATATCAATAGTAGAATTGAAGATAATAGATATTCTGTAGGTGTGAATGAGAAAGATATTAAAGAATTTAAAGATAGTTTACCTTTTACATTAACAGGAGCACAAAGTAGAGTTATTGATGAAATAGTTGCGGATTTAAATGAACCTTACAAGATGGATAGATTGTTACAAGGTGATGTAGGTAGTGGTAAAACTGCAGTTGCAGCGGCAACACTATATGCAGCAATAAAAGCAGGTTATCAAACAGCGATTATGGCACCTACGGAAATATTAGCAAATCAACACTTTGAAACTTTTTTTGAGTTTTTTAAAGACTTAAATATTTCAGTGGCACTTTTAACAAGTAGTACACCTAAGAAAGAAAGAAACACTATTTTAAGTCTACTTGAAGTGGGTGAGATAGAATTATTAATTGGAACTCATTCTTTAATTCAAGAAGATGTAAAGTTTAATAATTTAAAATATGTAATTACAGACGAACAACATCGTTTCGGAGTAAGACAACGTCAATTATTAAGTAATAAAGGTGAAGCTGTTAATTCATTGATGATGACAGCAACACCAATACCAAGAAGTTTAGCAATCACTTTAATTACTGATATTAAAGTTTCAACAATAGATGAGTTACCAGCAGGTAGAAAAAAAGTTCAGACTTATAAAGCTAATAATAAGAGTTTTTATAAGGTACTAGATAATATTCGAATGGAACTTGATAATGGAAGACAAGGTTATGTAGTCTGTCCATTAATTGAAGAATCTGAGAAAATGGATCTTCAAAATGTTGAAGAAACATACGAAAATATTGAAAATTATCTACCAGATGATTATAAAATTGCAATACTTCATGGTAAGATGAGTAATAAGGAAAAAGACACAATTGTTGAAAAATTTTTAAATAAAGAAATACATATATTAATCTCCACAACAGTTATTGAAGTTGGAGTAAATGTGCCTAATGCAACATTTATGATAATAGTAGATGCTCATCGTTTTGGTCTTGCTACTTTGCACCAACTTCGTGGTCGAGTAGGAAGAAGTAAGTATCAATCATACTGTATTTTAGTGACAGATTCTAAGAGTGAACGAATTGATATAATGTGTTTAGAAAATGATGGATTTAAAATTGCAGAATTTGACTTAAAACAACGAGGGCCAGGAGATTTCTTTGGTACGAAACAAAGTGGTGTTCCTAGTTTTAAAGTTGCAGATTTAATAAATGACGTAGATTTAATGTATTTAGCTAAAAAATTAGCGGTGAAAATTATTGAAGTAACCGATAATAAAGAACGATTATTACAGTATGTTGGATTAGAGGATACAATAATTTAGGAGGATTCAATGAATAAAAAATTTAAAAATACAATATTAAATATTCTTATTGTAGTATTGCTATGTACGTCAGTAGTGTTAATATTCAAAAATCAAATTAGAGAGTATTTAACAGGAAATGCTAATGATAAGATTATTACAGCTTATAAAAACGGTAAAGGCGAAGTAGACATACCATGGTGGCAAAAAATGTTTACAGATAACGAATCAAAAATTAAACTAACAGATTCAATGTTAGGAATTTTAAAAATTGATAGTGTACAAATAGAAGAACCAATTTTCCAAGATGTTACTGAAATCAACTTAATAAATGGAGTAGCAACATCACAAGAGCCATCAACTTTAGATGCGCAAAACGTAGTTATCGCAGGTCACAGTGTGCAAGGTGTGGGTATAAGATTTAATAACTTAAACAAAATAAAAAATGGTGCTAAGATTCAAATTATTTCGAAAGATAAATTGCGTACATATGAAGTAAGTAAATTGTATGATGTAACACCAACGCAAGTTGAAATTTTGGAACAACATGAAAATGAACCGAAAATACTAAAATTATTTACATGTGATAACTTTAATCCACAAACTGGTGAATGGGAAAGCCGATTTGTAGTAGAAGCAAAATTAATAGGAGAAGAAAGTGCATAATATTATGAAAATAGGTATTGATATTATAGGGGTAGATGAACCTGGTAAAATTATAAATTTTATAAATGGTTATGATGATAAAGAAGTTGAGATTTATGCTTATGGTTTAGAAAGCAACCTAAATCAAATAACTAAAACTGAAAATATTGTTAAGAATGTTTGTACAGAAGAGGTGTTGATGTCAGATGACGCAGCACGTGTTCATAGAAAGAAAAAAGATGCATCAATGATAAGAATGTTAGCAGATTTAAATAATGATGTAATTGATGTGGCTATTTCTGGCGGGAGTACAGGAGCTTTCATGGCAAGTTCATTATTTATGTTAGGACGAATTGAAGGTATTTCTAAACCAGGATTAGCTTCATTATTACCTACAAGATCAGAACATAAGTTCTTATTTACGGACTTAGGAGCAAATGTAGAGGCAAAACCAGATGATTTAGTAAATTATGCTAAGCTTGGTCAGTTGTATATGAAATATATATATAATATAGAAACGCCTTCTGTAGCATTACTGAATGTCGGTGTTGAAGAATCGAAAGGTAATAAAGTATATAAAGAAGCACACAAGCTACTTAAAGAAAATATAGCCAATTTTAAAGGAAATATTGAAGCAAGAGAAATACTTGAACATACGCATGATATTGTCATAGCAGATGGATTTGCAGGAAATATTTTATTAAAATCTATAGAGGGTGTAGCTAGCTCACTAGGAAAAATGATTAAAGGAATTTTCTTAGAAAATCTTTTAACGAAAATTTCGGCGTTATTGGTTAAAAAAGGAATAACAGCCTTTAAGAAGAAATTTGATTACAGTGAATATGGTGGTGCGTTTTTATTAGGAATTAAAAAGCCGAGTATCAAAATTCATGGTTCCGCTGATGAAAATGCATTATATTATGCAGTTCAACAAGCAAAACAAATACATAAAACAAAACTTTATGGTATAATGATAGAAACGATGGAAAAAGGAGAAACAAAGTAATGGCAATTTTCGAAGAAGTAAAAGAAATTATCACTAAATATATTAAAATAGATGCGGATAAAATTACGTTAGAATCAAGATTAAATGAAGATCTTGATGCTGATTCAATTGATGTTGCTGATGTAGTAATGGATATTGAGGAAAAATATGGATTTGAATTTTCTGATGAGGATGCAGAAAATATAGTTCAAATTAAAGACTTAGTAAAAGTTATTGAAGAAAGAAAATAATATAAATTAAGGACTAGAGTTTTATTGATATGAAACACTAGTCCTTGTAAAAAATTCATTATAATTCTTATCATATTTTTAACTAATTATAAGTTTTATATGATAAGATAATTTTTAATATTATTTATATCATATATAATTTACTTTTTTAGCTTTAATCTAGGAATAAAATATGATATAATTTACTAGAAAATAATTAAAAAAGGAGAATAGTTTATATATGGATATGTTATTTAAACTATTAGCTGAACATGTATATATAATATTATTTGTTTCACTAATCTTGGAATTTGCAGCTTTACCTTTACCAGGAGAAACTATGATGGTTGTGGCTGGAATTATGGCATATAATGGTCATGGTAACTACGTTGGGATGATAATAGCAAGTGCATTAGGAACTGTAATAGGAATGCAGTTTTCTTATGAAGTAGGACGAAGATTGGGTACAAAAGTAGTTGATAAGTATGGAATGTATATTGGACTTACGCCATACAGAATGATGAAAGCTGCGGAATTTTTCAACAAATTTGGTAATATAGTAATAGTTATAGCATATTTCTTACCAGGAGTAAGGCACATTCTTGGATATTTTTCAGGGATTTCACGTATAGATGCAAAACGATTCCATATATATTCTACATTAGGTGGTGTATTTTGGGTAATAGTATTTATTACTCTAGGTTATGTTCTTGGACCTAGTGCACATCATGCATTCCACTTAATGCATAAGTACGGTACGATGATATTTATATTAGGCATTGCAGTGTTATTTATTTATCTAATTTATAAAAAATTAGGTGCGAAAGATTTTTCTACTTACTTTAAAAAGAATATTAAATATATTGTTGTATTACTTTTAGTAGAAGCGGCAGTATTGGTGAAGTTTGTAGTTTTAGACCCTAAAGCTCATCCGAAATTTAAGTCGGAAGTAATCTTTTATTGTTTAGCATTTTTAGCTTTTGTTGCGTTTTTAGCATACTTAAGAGTAACGCTAAAACATGATACAACTGAAAAATTATTAGTAGTTGTTGACTATCAAAAAGACTTCGTAGACGGAGCATTAGGTTTTGAAACTGCCGATCAACTTGATCAGGTTATTGCTAATAAAATTGATGAATATATAAAAGCTGGACAAGACGTGATATTCACAAAAGATACTCATTATACAAATTATTTAACTACAAGAGAAGGTAAACATCTACCAGTTGAACACTGCATAATTGATAGTGAAGGGCATAAGTTATATGGAAAAGTTGCTAGTTATGAAAAATATGCTAAAAAGGTATTTAATAAAACTTCATTTGGAAGTATAGATTTAGCTAAGTTCATTTCACGTAGTGACTATAAAGAAGTCGAATTTTGTGGTCTAGTATCGAATATTTGTGTCTTAAGTAATATAATTATGACACAAACATATAATGAGAAAGTGGAAATAGTAGTTGATTTAAATGCTACTAAAGGATTGAGTGAAGAGGTTAATTCATCATTTAAAACATATTTACAGAACTTGACTGTAAATGTAAAAGAATAAAATACAATATGAATCATTTTCCGAACATTAAGAAGATGATTCATATTTTTTTTATGTTTTCATTTGAAAATTAGTGAAGTTTATGGTAAACTAATGAATAAAATTAGGAAAGAAGGGATTATTATGAATTATTTATTAGTATCACCAAACTTTCCAGTTTCACAGGAAAGTTTTGCAAGAAAGTTGGTTGAAAAAGGAGTTAGAGTATTAGGAATAGGTAGTGAAAATTACGATAATCTTACTGATGGATTAAAGAATTCTCTAACCGAATATTATAAAGTAAATGATTTAGAAAATTATGATGAAGTATTAAGAGGTGTAGCGTTTTTAATATATAAACACGGTGTTATAGATAGGGTTGAGTCTAACAACGAGTATTGGTTGACGTTGGATTCAATAATACGAGAACAATTTAATATCCCAGGAGTAAAACCTAAAAATCTAGATTTTACAAAATATAAATCGAAAATGAAAGAAAGATTTATTAAAGCCGAAGTACCAGTTGCTAAGGGGTGTGCTGTAAAAACTATTAAAGAACTTGAAAAAGCGATAAAAGATATTAAATTTCCGGTAATAGCTAAACCAGATAATGGAGTAGGAGCTAATAATACATATAAATTATTAACAAAAGAGGATTTAGAAGATTTTAAAAATCAATGGAATCAAGAGGTTGTTTACTTCATTGAAAGTTATATAGATAATGGTATTCTTTGTTCATATGATGGATTGATTGATTCTAAAGGAGAGGTTGTATTTGAGACAAGTTTTTACTATACAAAGCCTACATTAGATTTATTAAATAATAGCCTAGATTATGGAAATATAATTTCTAAAGAAATTGATCCCAAATTAAAAGAATACGGTAGAAAGATTGTTAAAGAGTTTGGTATGAAAGAAAGATTCTTCCATATTGAGTTCTTTAGATTGCCGAATAATGATTATATTGTGTTAGAGTATAATAATCGAATAGCGGGTGGCTATACTGTTGATTTATATAATCATACTTATGAATGTGATTTATTTGAGATGTATGCTGATGTTGTAGTTGGCAATTCACCGAAAAAAGTGCAGAATAACTTTAATGGTATTGCTTTATCAAGACGCGATAAATATACTTATAAATATTCTAATGAAGATATTTATAATAGATATTCTAAAGAACTTCGTTTAATTGACAGAGTACCGGGAGTATTTGCAACAGCTATGGGAGAGTGGATGTATATCTTAGTAGACGAAAATATTGAAAATATTAGCGAAATGATGAGTTATATTCATGAAAAAAATGAATAGGAGGATTGTTTGTGAAAAATAAGATTATTCAAGGTATTTTACAATTAATTGGAATTATGATTGTTGGTGCAATAATAGGATATGCAGTTGGTAAGATTGCAGGGGATACACTAGCGAGAGTTGATACACCAAATATCATATTGTTATTAATAGCGGGTGTTATAGACTTCATATTGCATATCATAGTTCATGAGGCTGGACATTTATTTTTTGGATTGTTATCAGGATATAAATTTATAAGTTTTAGAGTATTTGATTATAAAATTATAAAAGATGAAAATGGAAAATTTAAAATTAGATTTGAAAGACTAGCGGGAACAGGCGGTCAGTGTTTAATGAGAGCCCCTGAATATGTTGAAGGGAAGTTTAAGTATAAATTATATCTTTTAGGTGGAGTTATATTTAATATTGTATTTTCTATTGCTTTTTGGCTAATCCTACCAAGTTATTATACATTATTATTTGCTTTAATAGGATTTGCTTTAGCTTTTCTAAACTTTATTCCGATGGGATTCAATGATGGTATGACTTTTTATCACGCTAGTAAAGATGAAACTACTAGATTTGTTCTATACTTACAATTAGAATACGTATATTATCAAAGTATTGGCAAAAATTTATTAATTGAACAGCCAACAATAGTTGAGAAAATAAATTCATTAGAAATAACTAATACTAATTACTTAACTGATTCACTAGAATTTATTAAATTGGATGGTTTAGAATATTTCTTTGAATTTAATACTTTGTATAATGAAGCAAGAAAATTATATGTAGAAAGAGATAATTTGTTACCTGTTTATAAAGTTGAACTTATGGCATTATTAGTAAAATTAATAAGTTTAATGAATCCTGAAGATGAATTATTAGAAGAAATTATGAAGGATAAAACTTTATTAGCAAGGCTTAAACAAAAAAATCTACAAACGAAGAATATTTTAGCGACATATGAATATGGTGTGAACTTAGATGATGAGAAAGCTTTAGGTTTAATAACTGAAGCTAGAAAATTAAAAAGTAAAGCACCGAATTTATACATTCAAAATCTAGAAATGAAATATTGTGATTATTTAGAAGAGAAAATACAAAAATAGATATATTAGATACCGATAGATGTTTGAACCTATAGGTATCTTTTTTCTTGTAAGAAGATGAGAATATAAAAAACTCTGCTATTTAACAAATAGGCAGAGCTTTTTATAATATAGTTAATTTGGCTTTTTAGAAATTAACGCGGAAAAATCTAGATCATCATATTTACTTTTATTAAGATCTGTTAATGAATCAAAATCAGTATTAGGAAATAGAGGATCAAAATCATCGGTGTTTATGTTCGATGTATTGGAATTAAAAAAGGTAGAAGAAGCTATTTTATTTAAGTTAGCTGTATTTAGATAATTATTGTTATCATTAGCAGTAATATCCGTATTTTTTATGAATTGTTTTGACGAAGTATCATTATAATTATACTCAATAGAAATTTCATTTAAATCAGTATTATTTGTATTCTCCTGATTATAAAACAATACTCCATATTCTTCTAAAAGTTCTTCCTTTGAATAATTATTAATAGGATCTTCTATCGGCGATATAGTACTTTCATATATTTTTTTTACAATTGCATCATCTGTTTGAATTTCATTATCTTTGATATCCCAAGAAGCAATAAGTTTATAAATTATATCTAATTGCTCACTTGAAAGAAGATGAAGTTTCGATTCAATTTTATGTAGTTTATCCATAACGTTATACCACTTCTTTATTTTCTTTTAAATATTCAATATAGTCGTTGCCCCAAATTTCTAATTCATTAAGTACTGATTGGAATTTTTTTCCGATATCAGTTAAGCTGTACTCAACTTTTGGTGGAATTTGAGCATAAACCTTACGATTTATTAATCCATCTTGTTCTAATTGTTTTAATTGTTTTGTTAATGTGGCTTGGGTAATTGTACCTAGTGATCTTTGTAGTTCGTTAAATCTAACATTTTTGTCCTCTAGTAGATGAAGAATTAATATTGTCCATTTTCCAGATAATATTTTTTGAGTTGTAAAAAAGGGGCATTTCCCAAAAGATTCTTGTTGTTCCATAAAAAACCTCCTTAAAATTTCGTTGATATTATACTATTCTATCTTAAAAGATACTTACTATTCAAAAAAAACGTACTTGATAAAAAATTGGTAAATATTATAATTATATATATAACAATTATAAAACAAATTATAAAGTTTAGCAATAGCTAAAAAACGGAGGAGATAATAATGACAGAAGCAAAAAATTTATATCAAAACAGAAGAAGTGTTTATGCACTAGGTAAAAATTTACCAATTTCAGAACAAGAAGCATTAGAAATTATCGATAATGCAGTTAAATACTCACCAAGTGCTTTTAACTCACAAACTGCACACGTTGTAGTATTACTAGGTGAAAATCACCAAAAACTTTGGGATATTACATTTGGTGAATTAGAAAAATTCTTACCAAATGAAGAAGCTAAAGCAGCTACTAAAGGTAAAATTGACAGTTTCGCAGCTGCATATGGAACTATTTTATTCTTCGAAGATCACGATGTAGTAAAAGGTCTTCAAGAACAATTCCCATCATATGCTGATAATTTCCCAATCTGGTCAGAACAATCAACAGGGATTGCATCATTTGCAGTTTGGAATGCATTAGCAGAAGCGGGAGTTGGAGCTAATATTCAACACTATAACCCAGTAATCGATAAAAAAGTTGCTGCAGAATGGGATATTCCAGCTAACTTAGTACTACGTGCTCAAATGCCATTTGGTGAAAAATTACAAGAAGCTGCACCGATTGAAAGAACTTCAAGAGTAAGAGTAGTAAAATAATATTTGATTTAACAACAGATTTTATGAGTTACAATAACGCTAAGATAGAGATGTCTTGGCGTTATTTTGTACCATTAATTACGCTGTTAGTTGTTGGAATATACTGGTAAATATGGTATTATAGTAGATGGTAAATAAATTAAAAATTTAGAAGGTTTAGCAATGTTAAAAATAGTTATAAGAGATTTACAAGATACTAAACGTTTAGCGAGAATTGTTAGTGAAGGTATAGAAGATAGATTAGTTCTTTTGTTAAATGGAGATTTAGCAGCAGGGAAAACAACGTTTACGAAATATTTAGCTGAATATTTAGGCGTAAAGAGTGTAGTTAATTCACCAACTTTTAATATAATGAAAGAGTATAAGTATCCTAATGGAAAATTATATCATATTGATGCTTATCGATTAGAAGATAGTGATGAGGATTTAGGATTTGAAGATATTTTCTTTGAAGATAATGTTAGTGTTATCGAATGGGGAGAATTTATTGAAGAATTTTTACCGAATGAAAGATTAATTTTCAATATTCGCTTAGTAGAGGATTATAGAGAAGTTGAAATTATTTCTAGTGGTGAATATAAAAAAATTGAAGAAAGGATTCGTGAAAATTGGTAAGTTTAATAGTAGAAGCTTCTAATGGAGTGTGTTCAATAGCATGCTTTGAAAATAAGACTGTATTAGCTGAAAAAAGTTTTGTATGTAGTAATAATTTATCAGCAGTGATTTTAGAAGAAATCGATAATTGTTTAAAAGAAGCAGATAAGAAAAAAACGGATTTAACTGAAATTATATCAAGTGAAGGACCAGGATCGTATACAGCAATTCGTGTAGTCGCAGCTGTTTGTAAAACTTTAGCTTACACACTGAAGATTAATTTGAAGAAAGTATCTTCTTTAAAGTTACAAGCTTTGTTAGAATTTGATAGCAATAAATTACTAGTTCCATTTATTGATGCTCGTCGTGGTAATGTTTTTGGAGCTGTATATAAAAATGAAGATGGAAAACTAATAGAATTACTAAAAGATGGATATTATTCTCTTGAAGAGATTAATAACTTTTTATCATCTCAAGGTGATGAATTTGTTTATATTAGTAAAGATATAGAGAAGTTAAATGATTTTCTTCTAGAAGGTTCAAAAAATAATGATATGGTTCGTGCAGTAAATGTTATTAAAATTTATGAATCATTAGAAGAAGTGGATTGTTATAATATGAAACCACAATATTTGAGAAAAACTGAAGCAGAAAGGGAACTTGAAAATGATAAAAATAAATAAAGTTGATGTTAATGATTTAGATATATTATCAAGAATAGATGTAGATAATTTTGAAGATGCTTGGACGAAAGAAATGTTTAAGTCTGAGTTGGAACATGAAAATGCAGAATATTACGGATTATTCAATGACGGTGAAATTATTGGATTCTGTGGTGGTTGGTTGGTGACTGATGAATATCAAGTTAATAAAATAGTTATTGATAAACCACATCAAAATAAAAAGTTAGGACAAATTTTCTTCACTTATGTAATGCAACTTTTAAAATTAAAAGGTGTTAAAAAAGCAATTGTTGAAGTTCGTGTAAGTAACATGCCTGCGATAACTGTTTATGAAAAATCTGGATTCACAACAGTCGATATGAGGAAAAATTATTACAAAAACAATGGTGAAAATGCCTTTGTAATGGTAAGGGATTTTAGTAATGAAAGAATATAAAAATTTAGAAAATGTAACTATCTTAGCTATAGAAACAAGTTGTGATGAAACTAGTGTAGCTGTAGTTAAAAATGGAAAAGAAGTACTATCGAATATCGTAAGTAGTCAAATTGAAACACATAAACAATTTGGTGGGGTAGTTCCTGAAATAGCGAGTAGACAGCATATAGAAGTAGTAATGCAAATTGTTGAAGAAGCTTTGGGAGAAGCCCAAATTACTTTAAATGATATAGATGCAATTTGTGTAACACAAGGACCTGGATTAATAGGTTCATTACTAGTTGGTGTTAATGTGGCGAAAACATTAAGTTATGCTTTAGATAAACCTTTAATAGGAGCACATCATATTGCAGGACATATTTATGCTAGTAATATAGACCATGATATAGTTTATCCATCATTAGCTCTTGTTGTTAGTGGAGGACATACAGAACTAGTTTATCTAAAAGATGAACTTGATTTTGAAATAATTGGTTCTACTCATGACGATGCTGTAGGTGAAGCGTACGATAAGGTCGCAAGACAGTTAAATCTTGAGTATCCTGGTGGTCCTAAAGTAGACAAACTAGCCAAGTTGGGTGAAGATAAGTATAAATTTCCGCGTGCAATGATTGATAGTGACGATTATAATTTTAGTTTTTCGGGTATGAAGTCAGCAGTGATTAACTTTGTACATAATGCAAAACAACGTGGTGAAGAGATCGCACCTGAAGATTTAGCTTGTAGTTTCCAAACGGCGGTAGTAGAAGTTTTAATAGCAAAAACTAAGAAAGCTATTGCGAATCTAGGTGTTAAACAGTTGATTTTAGCTGGTGGGGTTGCAGGTAATAGCGAACTTCGTAAGCAAGTCTTAGAGCTAGAACAACAATTAGGAGTAGAAGTACTTATTCCAAAAATGAGTTATTGTAGTGATAATGCGGCGATGATGGGGGCGGCAGGATACTATTATTATAAAAATAATATATTTGCTAATCCGTTAATGCTAAATGCGAAGTCAACATTAGACTTAGAAGAAGTTAGAGGGTAAGCATTAGAAAGGGAACTGACTCGACAAAATTGATTTTTTCAAAATCATGATTTTTGAGTCAATCCCTTTTTATAAATATTTTGGTGTAATTATGAAAAAACAACTTGATAAATTATTAGATACTAATTTACAACAAATAAATCATATTTCTGAAAATAGGCATTTTATTGGATTTTCTAAAAGATTAGGACAACGCGTATTCGTTAAAATTTTTAAAGATCCATTAAAATATAGACTAGAGTATAAAGTTTTAAGAAATAAAGGTAATTTTTTATTAGATTTTCCTGAGTATTCTGCACTTGTATTGAAATATGAAGACTTTATTCCACTGAATAAAGAAAGCGTAAATGATGAAGATATAATAAAAATAGCAGAGCTAATATCTGATTTTCATAGAGGAAATTGGCTCTCAATTGAAAATGACAAAGAAATTTCATTGGAAAAAGTTCTAGAAAAAAATGTATATAGATTAGCTGATAGAAAAGAGTATACTAAAATAAGAGAGCTTCATTCTAAGTTTCTAAAAAATATTAGTAAATTAGATGAAGAGTATGAAAAAACATTAGTTTTAATTCATGGAGATTTTGGTCTTAGAAATATTATGAGAAAAGACGATAATTTAGTATTAATAGATTTCGAAAGAGTTAAATATGCTAGTTATTATTTAGATTTCATTAAATATTTTTATCAAGATTTAGATAATGATAAATTTAAAAAAGAGTTATTTTTAAAATATTATTATGAACATTCAAATGAGGAAGTTCTTTCTGAGGAACTAGAGTACTGTATGATTTTTATCTCGGCATTAGGTATTTTAAACTATACCAAACGTGTTGAAGATAAAAAATTTGAGGAGTTGGGATTAAAAATGTTAGAAGATGTTGTAAATTATTACATTTAAATAACTATTAAGAAATAGGAGAGTTGAAGAGTGAATAATATTAGTGAAAAAAAACTAGAAGAAAGTCGTAGACAAGCATTACTTTTAGTCGATAAGTTGAAAGAAAATGTTAATGATTTAAAAAGTATGAGAGAACTGTCAAAAATAGTTTCTAAGGATTCAGAAATGAATGATGATTTTTGGACAGAAATTTGTAATATAGATTTTACTAAAATTGAATTTTTCCCTGTAAGGTCGTTGTTAGCAGGTATTTTAAAAAATAAACAAGATAATTCAAATATTTCAAATATTTATAATTATTTGGTAGTAGAAAATACAGGATATCTTGAAAAATACGAACAGAGTGCTTCCAAAAACACACCAGCATCGTTAGTGATATATTTTGCAGGTTTCTTGGGAGTCGGATTGTTTGTAATCATTAATTTTATAATGTTAATGTTAGCACGTGGAAATTTTGAAGATGTTCTTTTTAATTTATTAGCAGGAACATTTTTAAATGCCCTTATTCTTGAAATAATTGATAGACAGTACATCTGGCAATGGGAAGTACCATATTTTGAAAATAGTAAATTCCTAGCGTATGTTTGGACATATATTCCGATTATAATAATGTACGTGTATATGAATATTACTACATTCATTACACAAGGATTTAACTATAGTATTAGTAATGAAATTAAGCTTACTATAGCAATCTATACTGGTATTTTAATAAAGGTTAATGGTTTATTCAAATTGGAAAATTCTGTGGAATTTATGTATAAAGTATACACAATAATCTTTAAAATAATAGCTTTCATGAGTTTTATTTGTATCATACCTGCCTACTATTTCGGAAAACTACCAATTGATTGGATGTATATTTTGGTAACTGTTCTGATTGTAAGTAGTGTTAGAGTATTAAAGAAAGTTAGTGCTACAAGATCTGCGAAATTTCTATTTTATCCAATGACGTTTTGTTATTTAGTATACACCCAACCAAGAGTGGTTAATACTCTTATCTTAGAGGAACAAAATATATTGTTGTATGTTTCAGGAGTATTGGCAATATTAATAATAGTCATAAGTAAACTTAGAGAAAAAACTAAATAAGATTAATATCAATCCCTTTCTGTAAAGATAAGAAAGGGATTAATAATTTTATATTCAATATATTTATATAGCGTAAAGTGGTTTTGATTTTATTTGACTATTATTTGTGTTAAAATATAATATGATTAATATTAGGAGGCGATGATATGGCGAATATTTATTTAGATTACGCAGCAACATCAAGAAAACATTTTGATATCATAGAAAAAAATATGAATATACTAAAAGAAGTCTATGCTAATCCAAGTAGTGGCCATACTCTGGGAAAGAAAAATAATAGGCTAGTTCGTGAAGGACGCGAAAAAATAGCTAATACTCTAAATGCAAGTAGTAATGAAATAATCTTTAATTCAGGTGGTACTGAAAGTAATAATACAGTTTTTAATCACGTATTAAATAGATTTGAAACTGGAGAAATAATAATTACATCTATAGAACATCCATCTGTTAGAGCTAGTGCTAAGAGACTTGAAAGATTTGGATTTAAGGTTCATGAATTATCAGTAGATGAAAGTGGAGCTATATCACTAGAGGAATTAAAAGAAAAGATTAATTCTAAGACGGTGTTAATTTCAATTATGTTAGCAAATAATGAGACAGGGGTACTAAATCCTATAAAAGAGGTTTCAGAACTTATTGCGGATAAAAATATACTATTGCATAGTGATATTGTTCAAGCATTAGGTAAAGTTGAAATTGATGTGAAAGAATTAGGTTTGGATTTTGCTTCTGCTTCAGCTCATAAAATTGGTTCACTTAATAATTTTGGATTTTTATACGCAAAAGATGGAGATGTTGAACCACTACTTTTAGGTGGAGGTCAGGAAAATGGTCTTCGTTCTGGGACGACTGATTTATTAGGGATACTAGTACTTAATGACTGTTTGTCAGAGACATTAAATTCAATTCCAGCTCTTAGAGAATTGAGAAATTACTTTATTTCTGAACTTGAGAAAAATGAAGTTGAATTTGAAGTAAACGGATCTATAGAGAATTCATTGCCGAATATATTGAATATTTGTTTTAAAAATATTGAAGCACAACGACTTATTACGTATTTAGATGCTCGAGATATTTATATTTCTGGTGGATCAGCTTGTAGTTCAGGAAATATTAAAGGAAGTCGTATAATAACAGAGATGTATAATATTGAACGTGCATCACATTCTGTAAGAATGAGTGTTGGCTTTGACACAAGCAAAGAATTAATTGATGAAGTTATAGAGAAGATTGTAACTCTAGAGAAAAGAATAAAAGAAAGGAACTAATAATGAATAGCAACAAAAAAGTAGTAGTTGGAATGAGTGGTGGAGTTGATTCATCTGTAACAGCATATCTTCTAAAACATCAAGGATACGATGTTATCGGAGTTTTCATGAAAAACTGGGAAGAAAAAGATGACAGAGGAGTTTGTCTTGCAGAAAAAGATTACGAAGATGTAATTAAAGTATGTGAACAATTAGATATTCCTTATTACTCTATTAATTTCGAAAAAGAATATTGGGACAAAGTATTTACTTACTTCTTAGATGAATACAAAAAAGGTCGTACACCTAACCCAGATATTATGTGTAATAAAGAAATCAAATTTAAAGTTTTCTTAGAATATGCTGAAGATTTAGGTGCGGATTATGTAGCAACAGGGCACTATGCACGAGTTAAAGATGTTGATGGAGAACGTTTAATGTTACGTGGTGTTGATAATAATAAAGATCAAACTTACTTCTTATCTCAATTAAAACAACATCAAATCAAAAACATCCTATTCCCTGTAGGAGAACTTGAGAAAAAAGACGTTCGTAAGATTGCAGAAGAAGCGGGTCTTGCGACAGCGAAGAAAAAAGATTCAACTGGTATTTGTTTCATAGGTGAGAAAAACTTTAGAGAATTTTTATCTCAATACCTGCCAGCTCAAGGTGGTAAGATGGTTGATTTAGATGGTAATGTTCGCGGAGAACACATTGGTTTAATGCATTATACAATCGGTCAACGTCATGGACTAGGTATAGGAGGAACTAAAGATACAGAAGGTGAAGCATGGTTTGCATGTGGTAAGGACCTTGAAAACAATATACTGTACGTTTGCCAAGGATTCCACAATGAAAAACTATATTCAGATAGTTTACTGGCTAGCTCACTATCATTTACAACAAAAGATCCACAACCTAATAAATTCACATGTACTGCAAAATTCAGATATCGCCAACCTGATACTGAAGTAGAAGTAGAAGTATTAGAAGATAACAAAGTAAAAGTTGTCTATAAAGAGCCAGTACGTGCTGTGACTCCAGGACAAGCAGTTGTCTTTTATGATGGAGATGTTTGCTTAGGTGGAGCGATTATCGATGAAGTATATAAAGACGGAAAAAAACTTCAACTGTAATATTTAATAAAATCCTAAA
>CAURKK010000014.1:0-22917 GCA_963525505.1 uncultured Gemella sp. | reverse complement strand
TCTCATTAAAACAGGCTGCTGACTCATGCAGTTTCTGCATTTGTCAACAGCCTGATAATTTTACTAAAGAAAATTATGGATGTTGGATTAAGAAAGGGATTTTACAAGGAACATCCCGTAGGATTACTGAAAAAATTACCCATAGAAAAAGTAAAATTAAATTTCTGGACAGTAAAAGAATTTAAGCATTTCTTAACACTATTTAGCAACGATGAATACAATATAAAATTACTATTCACAGTTCTATTTTTTACTGGTCTAAGACTCGGAGAAGCTCTTGCTCTAACGTGGAAGGACATAGAGTTTTCTACAAATACAATCCATGTAAGTAAATCAATATACGTTAAAAAAGGTGAAGAACACATTAGTAGTACAAAGACAAAAGCTGGAACCCGAAGAATCATCATGAACACCAAACTAGTGGAGACACTAGAAGAATGGAGGCAAACACAGCATGAAAGATTAAAAGAATTTACAACCAACCTAGATGATCTACAGATATTTCAAAATAGCCCGATTACAATAACTAAAGATTCAATCGAAAAACAATATAAAAAAATATTGCAAAGAGATGGTTCTTTAAAAAAGATAAGAATTCATGACTTCAGGCATTCACATGCTTCCCTACTAATAAATCAAGGAGAAGATTATCTTGTCGTAAAAGAAAGATTAGGCCATGCATCTATAACTACAACAATAGATACTTACTCACATTTGTATCCAAGCAAGCAACAAAAATTAGCGGATAAATTAGATGATCTGTTATAAAATTAGTAATTTTAAGTAACTCAGCGTTACAAATTCAACAATCAAATAAAAAAAGACAAGGTCCGAAAACCTTGTCTTTCAATCTATACCAGCAGCCGGGGTCGAACCGGCACGATGTTGCCATCGCTGGATTTTGAGTCCAGTGCGTCTGCCAATTCCGCCATGCTGGCATATTTATATAATATCATACATAAAAGGCATTGTCAATTTAGCTATGTTTATAAAAACTTTAGAAATTATCGATAATATTTAATTTAAATTTTAATTACAAAGTTTATAATAAGATAGTAAGACTATGTAAAGTAGTATTAGAGTGTATTATTATATAATTTATTTTAACTAATCAAATATAAAAATGTAAGGGTTACACATTAACGTTGTGTCTACAAGGATAGTCAACTGTAAAACAATGTGAAATAAGTACTTTTAGTTGACAAATTAAAATATTTTTTCAATAGTATATTGTAAAAGTATAATATATGTAGTATAATTATAGAAGTATATAGAATTATAAAAATATTAATGTTATTTTTATAAAGGAGTGTGAGTGCTGGTGGTAGTTACGTTGTTTACATCGCCAAGTTGTACTTCTTGTAGAAAAGCGAAAGCTTGGCTTATTGAAAATGGAATAGACTTTGTGGAAAGAAATATTTTTTCAGAAGCTCTGACAACAAATGAGATTAAAGACATTTTGTCTATCACGGAGCACGGAACAGAAGATATAATCTCATTCAGATCGAAAACTTTCCAAAAATTGAATTTGGATATTGAAAGTATGTCAATTCAAGAATTATATAAAGTTATTCAAGATAATCCAGGAATGCTTAGAAGACCTATCATTGTCGATGATAAGAGATTACAAGTTGGGTATAATGAAGATGAAATAAGAAGATTCCTTCCAAAGGAAATAAGAGTAAATCAATTAAAACAAATAAAAAATATGGTTAAGTAAGTACGCCCTGATACTACTTTTTCCGATTAATTTAAAGGTTGATATTAGGTATCAACCTTTTTTTATGGGATGAAATTTAGTGACAATTCTGTAAAAAGTTATACAATAAATAAAAGAAAGAGGTACTTGATGGAAAGAGAAGATATAAAATTTATTACTGGAGAAATCCATTTTTTAGAGTTAGTAGAGAAGAAAAGTTCATCATTAGTTTTTAAAGGACCGAATGAAGAAGAAATTAGCTGTAACGAATCTGACGTAGAAAGCTTAGATGATTACGAAATCGGAGAAGAGTATTCAATGTTCGTATACCCTTCACGTAGTGGGAAATTATTCGCAACACCAAATATTCCAGAAGTTACGGTTGGAGATTATTCGTTTAGTAAAGTAGTAAAAGTAGAGGAAGATCGAGTAGGTCTTGATATTGGATTTTCTCGTGAAATTCCACTTTTAGGTGAAGATTTGCCGAAATTACGAAGTGTTTGGCCTAAAGAAGGTGATGAACTATTTATTACATTACGTCGTGATTTTAGTGGACAATTATTTGCGCGTTTGGCGACAGAGACTATCGTAGCATCATTATATTCTAAAGCAACTAAGAATATGAAAAATAAAGATATTGAAGCTTATCCATACCGTTTAATGCGAGTTGGAACATTCTTGTTAACAAAAGATGGTTATAAAGTGTTTGTTCATGAAAGTGAACGTGAAAAAGAGCCACGTTTAGGAGAAAAAGTTACTTTGCGCGTTATTGGTGTTAAAGATAACGGAGAAATTAATGGTTCATTCTTACCGCGTGCTCACGAAAGAATGGATAGTGATGGTCAGGCTATCATGGATTACATTGAAAATAATGGATATTGTGAGTTTACAGATAAATCAGATCCAGAAGAAATTAAAGCAGTGTTTGGAATGAGTAAGGGAAGTTTCAAACGTGCTGTTGGAAGATTATTCAAGAATAAACTTATTATGATTGAAGAAGACGGGCTATATAAACGTAAAGGAAGATAAGGTTATGAAAAAAGTGAAATTAGATAAAAATGCACTATTAGGTGGTATTGTATTAGAAAATGATAAATATCAAGTAGTACATATGAATCTAAAAGTAGGGAATCAAACAGAATCATATAGCAATGATAAAAATATTTTATTATTGAATATTAGCGGAAAGATTACAGTTTCTTTTGAAGAAGAGGTTGAGACTGTAAATGAATTTGAACTATTAGAAATTCCAGCAGGGGTAGAGCATGTAATAACTTGCTTACAAGATGCACAGATTTTTGTAGTAAAACTATAACTTACATAAGGTGGCTTAAATGGAATATCTTTTTAGGCCACCATTATTAATTTTAAAGTAGAGGAATACGATGGAAGTACAATTTTTAGGAACAGGAGCTGGGCTTCCAGCAAAATTTAGAAATACACAGAGTTTTGTATTTAACTTTATGCAAGAACTAAAAGAGTGTTGGATGTTTGACTGTGGAGAGGCGACTCAACATCAGATTTTGAAAACAAACATTAAGCCAACCAAAATAACTAAAATTTTTATTAGCCATCTTCATGCTGATCATGTATTGGGGTTAATTGGTTTTTTATCTTCTAGAAGTTTTCTTTTAGATACGAATGCTTCAAAGGTTACTATTTATGGTCCAGTAGGGATTAAAGATTTTATAGAAAAGAACATGATGTTCACACATTGTTCACTTTCTTATAGCGTGGAATATATTGAAATTTCTAGTGAACAGTGTATAATAGATAATAAAACTGTTACTGTTTTTAGCTATCCATTAGCCCATAATGTTGAATGTTTTGGATATAAAATTATATTTAAAAAACAAAAAGGGAGCTTAGATGCAGATAAGTTAAGAGAGTTAGGAATTATGCCAGGGCCGTTTTATAGAGAAATAAAGGAATCAGATACTTTCGAATTTAATGGCAAGGTGTATAATTCAAGTGAATTTTTATCTGAAGATAAACCTGGAAAAGAAATCTCGATTATACCAGATACAAGATACTTTGAAGGATTAGATGAATTTGTTAAAAATAGTAATATCATTATTACAGAGTGCACCTACTTATTAAAAGAAGATGCACACCATGCGAGAAAAAACTATCATTTGAGCATTTTAGATGTTGAGAAGATGATAGAAAATAGTAAGGTTGAAAATTTATTTTTAACACATATTAGTGCAAGATACGATAGAAATATCGAAAAAGACGTTGTAGAGTCGCTATGCGATAGATGTAGTGTGAAGATTGCACATGATCTAGAAGAATATACTTTGTAAAGAGATGGAGGAAATTATGAAAATAGATTTAGAAGAAAAAACTATTGAAGTAGAGAAAATATTCGAAGGTAAAGTTCTTGATTTAGAAGTACATACAGTAACTTTACCAAACGGAGAAACTTCGACACGTGAACTGATAAATCATAGAGGAGCAGTGGCGATATTAGCACTTACTAAAGAGGATGAGGTAATTCTTGTTGAGCAATATAGAAAAGCTATCGAAGCTGTAACTTTAGAAATTCCTGCAGGTAAATTAGAGCCTGGAGAAGATAATAAGAAATTAGCCGCTATTCGTGAACTGCAAGAAGAAACTGGATATATGGTTGAAGAAGAGAAACTAGAAATGCTATGTGATGTGCATGTAGCTCTTGGTTATAGTTCAGAATTGATCACTATATATTATGTTGATAATTTAGAGTATTCTGGAGAACAGAATCCAGATGATGATGAATTCATTAATTTACGAAAATACAAAATTGAAGAAGCATTCAAACTTTTAGATGATAATGTTATAACTGATAGTAAGACTATGCTTGCATTATCTTACTTAAAAAATAGGAAAGGTGCAAAATAATATATGACTATTTATGATGAGATAATTAAAATAATTCAACAATCACCATATAAACTAACACCTCAAAGGGAAAAAATTGTTGAGATTTTAGTAGAAAATGATGAACAGCACCTTAGTGCTGAAGAATTATACTTTATTTTAAAAGAGAAAACACCAGATATCGGTATTGCTACAGTTTATAGAACTTTAGATATTTTCTATGAATTAAAAATCTTAGAAAAAATTTCTTTCAGCAATGGTGTTTCTAAATATCATTTAAGACAATCTGTTGATGATGAACTACACCATCATTTAATTTGTACTAACTGTAATAATATAGAGAAAGTATCAAATCCTATATTTAACAAACTTATTGAATATATGAAAAAAGAATACTCATTTGAAGTTCAGGACAACTCTCTATCATTTTATGGTACTTGCGCTAAGTGTAAGGATAAAGGTGGAAATTAATGCATTTTGACAAATTAGAGAAGATATTATTACTTATCTCTAGTGTAGTTTATGTAGTATACATCGGGTTTGTTGGAGGTATGATCAATCTGTTTCGAGAGTATGTAGGAAATGAGTATTTAAGAACTAAAATTGTTGATCAGATTCGTGAACAAACGCGCCTTACTCAAGATAGTGCTAATGTCTCTACAAAAGATATGCATTTTATCTTTCAAATTATGGGACAACTTGCATGGTTATACTTTGCACTTTTAGTAGTGTTATTTTTACTATTGCTTTTTGTGATTTTTAAAAAGGGAATAAATCACAATATAGTAGCATTTCTTTTTCTAGTGTACAGTATATTACTATTAATCTTTAGTTTAGGTATACTATTTATTAGTTGTTTAATATACTTTTTCTTAGGAATAAGAATAATATTAATAAGAAATTCAGAAAAATATAAGCGTGAAGCATAATTTCCGAGGAATTCAGTTTCTTCGGAAATTTTTTTGTGAAATTTTTATAAAAATATAAGTATGTTGAAGTAATATGATAGTAAAATATTAAAAAATATCAAGAAATCTGAGAAGGTAAGTCATTATTAGGGGAATAGTAAAGTAAAATGTATTTAATCTATATTGTTAGTATTCTTTAGAGATAGACAGTATCTATAAAATAATAAATATTAAATAAAAGCGAAAAAAATACTATGCTTATTTAGAGTTTTTTTAGGAATTATCAGTTTGCAAAAAATGGATAAAACTAATATAATTCTTAGTATAATTTATTTTTTAGGAGGACTTATGAAAAATAAAGTTATTAAGATTTTAAAACGATTAGCAATAGTGTTATTAACCTTGCTATTATTGGTAGGAGGTTATGGATATTATTTTGTTCATAAATCTTTGCCAAAGGTAGAAGGGAAGACAGAATTAAAGATTTTAGATAATAACGTAAAAATATCGCGAGATAAAAATGGAATTCCAACGATTGAAGCCGAAAATGATAGTGATTTATATAAAGCTCAGGGTTATATTCATGCTCAAGATAGATTATTTCAGATGGATTTAGCGAGAAGACAAGCGAGTGGTAGACTTTCTGAAGTAGTTGGTGAAGCAGCGTTAGAAAATGATAAGAAATTTCTAGTTTTTTCTTTAAGGAAAGCAGCAGAAGAATCTTACAAGGATTATTCAGAAGAAGCTAAAAAAATATTAGAAAATTATGCTCAAGGAGTAAATTCATTTATTGAAGAAGCAAAAAGAGATAATAAATTACCTTATGAGTTTTCTTTATTAGGATATTCTCCTGAAAATTGGACTCCTATTGATTCTTTAACAGTCGGAAAATACATGGCATATGATTTAGGTGGGCACTGGGATCACTTAGGATTTAATAATTGGATTTTAAATAATTTAGGTGAAGAAAACCTAAAACAGTTACTTCCTGATAGTTTTTCAAAAAATAAAGATAATGAAGAAATTATAAAAGCGAATCAAGGTATAGATGTTAGTATAGATAAGAATACAGCTAAGACTGAGCGACCACCGATGGAAAATGGTAGCAATGACTGGGTTGTTTCTGGTAAGAAGACTAAGTCTGGTAAGCCGTTATTGGCAGATGATCCTCATTTAGGGCTAGGTACTCCATCAGTTTGGTATCAGATGTCGCTTTCAATACCAAATAATAAAGTTTCAGGTGTCATTTTCCCAGGAGTACCAGGTATAATTCTTGGTCATAATGAAAACATAGCATGGGGAGTTACGAATTTTGGACCAGATGTTCAAGACCTTTATATTGAAAAACGACAAGAGAATAATCCATATAAATTTAAATACGATAATGAATATTATGATGCTAAAGTTGATAAGTATTCAATAAAAGTAAAAGGAAAAGATGCTGTCGATTTTGAGGTTGTTAATACGAAGCATGGACCAATAATTGATCAACTGCTGAAACCATTAGGAAATAAAGATACGAGTTTTTCAATGCAGTGGACAGCACTTGAATCGACGCAAGAACTAGAAGCTATTTTAAATATAGATAAAGCGAAAAATTGGCAAGAATTTGAGAAATCATTGGAAAAATTCAAAGCACCAGCTCAAAACTTTGTTTTTGCGGATAATGAAGGAAATATAGCTTATAAATCAAATGGTAATGTACCTATTAGGAAAAAGGGAGATGGGAATCTTCCTGTACCAGGTTATAGTAGTGATTATGGATGGAGTGGTTATGTTTCATATGATAAATTACCGAAACTTGTTAATCCAGAAGAAGGTTTTATTGCGACAGCTAATACTGAAACTGTGAAAACTGATTATCACACATCAAACGTTTGGGCACAGCCATATAGAAAAGCTCGTATAGATGAAGTATTATCAAAGAAAAATAATTTAACAGTTGATGATATGAAGAAACTTCAAATGGATACAAAAAATCTATATGCACAAGAATTTTTACCAAACTTCTTAAAAAATATAAATGTTGATAAAATTTCTAAAAAAGAAGTAGTTGATAAACTAAAATCATGGAATAATGTAGATGAAAAAGATGAAGCAGCTCCTTTAATTTTTGATCTGTGGATGAAAAAAATCCAATCTTATATACTAAAAGACAAGATGAATGCAGATGTTTACAAATTTATGCCTCATAAAGAGAGTTATGTAGATAAGGTACTTAGAGATAGTTTAAATGGTAAAAAAGTAAATCTTATCGAAGAGAAAAATGGATTAAAAGAAGTATTAACTAATAGCTTGAATGAGACGATTTCCCAATTGGAAGGTAAATATGGGAGTGACGTATCTAAATGGAAGTGGGGCACAGCTCATACATTAGGATTCAGACATCCATTATCTAAATCATCTGCATTGTTAGCATATTTCTTAAATCCGAAAGAATATCCTATTTCAGGTTCTAAAGTTACAGTTCAAGCAGCGAAACAAAACGAAGAAGGACTTGTAAATCACGGTGCTTCTTGGAGATTTGTTTATGACTTTGAGACTAAAACAGGACATCATATTGTTGGACCTGGTCAAAGTGGACATTTCTTAAGTAATAATTATGATGACCAAATAGAAAAATGGGTAAAAGGAGAATATACGAGTGAATCTATAGGAAATATTCCTAAGGATAAAGTATTGGAACTAGTACCTAAAAAATAAAGGGAAGTGGCTTGAAAATACAGATTTTAAGAAAATCATATTTTTCGAGCCATTCCTTTTTTATTTAATTAATAACAAAATAATAAACATCATGTTATAATAAAATTATAAACAGTAAAATGAAAAATAAACAGGAGAGAAAATGAACGTTAGAGAAAACTTTGAGACTATAACAAAAGAAATAGCTGAAACTTGCGAAAAAGCTGGTAGAAATGCTGATGAAGTGAAATTAATAGCTGTGACTAAATATGTTACAGATGCTAGAGTTGAAGAAGCGATAGAAGCTGGAATTACTGATTTTGCTGAAAATCGTCCTCAGAATTATGTTGAGAGAAAAAGTAAATATTCTGATAAGACTTGGCATTTAATAGGAAGTTTGCAAACTAGAAAAGTACGTGATGTTATTAACGAGGTAGATTATTTCCATGCTCTAGACAGAGATAGCTTAGCTAAGGAAATCGAAAAACGTGCAGAAAAAGAAATTAAATGTTTCGTACAGGTGAATGTTTCTGGAGAGGAGAGTAAACATGGATTAACTTCAGAAGAAGCCATTGACTTTATTAAAGCATTGGAACAATATTCAAAAATAAAAGTTGTCGGACTTATGACTATGGCGCCTTTTGTTGAAGATGAAGAAATACTACGTAATTGCTTTAGAAAATTAAGACAGCTACGCGATGAAGTAAAAGGGTTGAACTTAACATATGCACCATGTGAATTTTTATCGATGGGTATGAGTAATGACTATAAAATTGCAATCGAAGAAGGAGCAACTCATATACGAGTTGGTACTGCATTAGTAGGTAGTCAGTTAAAATAATAAAATATAGAGGAGGGGGAGTATGCAAAGAGTAATAAATGTAGGTGATTTAGTCGTTACGATTAAGTACAGAAGAAAAATGAAAAACATTTATTTAAAAGTCGAAAAAAACGCTGAGGTTGTAGTAAGTGCCCCTCCAAGAACACCTAATTATATTATAAAGAAATTGATTCAAGAAAATATTGATGAAATCAAACTAAGAAGAAACAATATATTAACGAATGGACATACTGTGAAAAGTTATGCGTCAGGCGAAAAACACTTTGTTTTTGGTAAAGAATATACGCTAGATGTAAAGATTGATAGAAAAAATTCGGTGTCTTTATGTGATGATAAACTTATCTTAAGTATTAAAGATAGAGATCAAGATAGAGACAAAATAGTCACAAGAGAACTCAGAAAAATTCTTTATGATATAGGGTTAAAGTTTATTAATAAATATGAAAAAATTATGGGTGTCCATACTGAACAATTTAGAATTAAAAAGATGAAAACGCGTTGGGGAACATGTAACATTGAAGCGAAAAGAATTTGGATAAACTATGAACTTGTAAAATATCCGATTGAATGTTTAGAACATATTATAGTTCATGAATTAACGCATCTGTTAGAAACTAATCATACACCGAGATTTTATGCATTGTTAGAGAAATACTATCCTAACTATAAGAAAAATGATAAAGTTATAAAAGAATTTAGTAAAATATTAAATGGTAGATAGGAAAAGGATTGGAAGTATTACAATTTTTTTGAAATTTAGTATTAAATTGTTTGTAGTTTGAAATTTTTTTGAAACTATGTAAATTACTTTTGAAAACAATAATTTAGATGTGTAATTATTGACTTTTTACGCTATTTACTATATAATTAATCAAGAGTTTTTAGTATTTTTATACTAACATTTTTGATGATACTTAAAAGTATTTTTGGAGGAAAAATAAATGTCACAAATTTTAAATAAAGAAGATGGAAAAGTAGTTATCGCTTTTTCAGCAACAAAAGAAGAATTTGCGAAAGGATTAGACCAAGCATTCAAACGTGCAGTTAAACGTGTTAACGCACCTGGATTCAGAAAAGGTAAATTACCAAGAGCCGTATTCAACAAAATGTACGGTGAAGAAGCATTATACCAAGATGCAGTTGATTATGTATTACCAAGAGCTTACACTAAAGCTATCGACGAATTAGAAGTTTCACCATTAGCAATGCCTGATATCGATGTTAAAGAAATCAGCAAAGAAGAAGGTGTTAAATTCGAAGCAGTTGTTACTGTTAAACCAAACGTTGAATTAGGTGAATACAAAAACCTTGGACTAGAAAAAGACTCAGTAGAAGTAACTGATGCTGATGTAGAAGAAAGATTAGATAGCTTATTAAGCCGTCAAGCTGAATGGCAAATCAAAGAAGGAGAATCTAAAAAAGGTGATATCGTAGTTATCGACTTTAAAGGATTCATCGGAGATGAAGCTTTCGAAGGTGGAGAAGCTAAAGGTTACGAATTAGAATTAGGATCAGGTTCATTCATCCCTGGATTCGAAGAACAATTAGAAGGAAAAGTTGCACCAGTTGACACAGTTGTTAACGTAACATTCCCAGAAAACTACCAAGTAGCTGACCTAGCTGGTAAAGAAGCTAAATTCGAAGTTACAGTTCACGACGTAAAAGAAAAAGTTTTACCAGAATTAACTGACGAATTCGTTAAAGAATTCTCTAAAGAAGCAGCTTCAACAGTAGCTGAATACAAAGAAAAATTAAAAGAAGAAATTAAATTAGAAAAAGAAAACTTAGCAGAAAAATCTTATTCTGATAAAGTAATTTCTACAGCTGTAGAAAATGCAAAACTTTCTGTACCAGAAAAATTAGTAGAACAAGAAGTTAATTCTATGTTTGAACAATTCACTGGAAACTTATCTCGTCAAGGATTATCATTTGATTTATATCAACAATTCACTGGAAAAGGTGAAGCTGAACTTAAAGCTGAAATGAAATCTGACGCAGAAAACAAAATCAAAACTTCATTCGTATTAGGTGAAATCGCTGAAGTAGAAAAAGTTGAAGTAACAGACGCTGATATCGATGCAGAAGTTAAAGAACTTGCTACTATGTACAACATGACTGAAGAAGGAATCAAACAACGTATTAGTGTTGAAGACTTACGTGGTGAGTTAGTAATCCAAAAAACTGTTGATTTCTTAAAAGCTAACAACTAATTTTAGCAAATCATCCTTAAGCATATAGAGTGTCTAACATTCTATATGCTTTTTTTAAAAGAAGATAGATTTAGGAAAAGGAGTTGAGAATATGTCAAGTGGAAAAAATATCAATATGTTCTTAATGGAGGGCGATGTAACGAGTTCTATTAAATGTACGCTATCTAATTGGACAGGTGTAATTTACAAAATACCAAGAACAAAACTAAATTCAGAATTGATTAGACAGAGACAACATTTAAAGTATAGTGGAATATATTTCTTAATAGGTAAAAGTGATAAAGAGGATAAGAATCTTGTTTATGTCGGTCAAGCTGGAAATAGGAAAAATGGAGAGGCACTTTTATTAAGGTTATTGGAGCATACTAAAGATGGAAAGATGGATTTCTTTAATGAGGTAATAGTTTTAACGACGGATACTAATATCTTTGGGCCTACAGAATTGAATTATCTTGAAAATAAATTTGCAGAAAAAATTAAATTTGCAGATAGATATATATTGAAAAATCAAAATGAACCGAATATAGGAAATGTTACAGAAGAAAAAGAATCTGAGTTGATTGAAATTCTTTCTAATAGTGAAATGATAATAGGTACATTAGGACACAAATTATTCATCCCGACTTTAAACAAAGATACACTTGAAGAGGAAGTTGTAAAAGATGAAGATCTATTATTTTTAAGTAGAAAAAATAAAACAAGTAATCTTCAAATTGAAGCGAAATGCAAAAGAACGAATGAGGGATTTGTGGTTCTAAAAGGAAGTATGATTTCTTTAGAAGATTTAAAAATTATGCCCAAATCAATAAAAAAATTACGTGATCAATTAATTGCCTCTAAAATTATAAAAAATGGAATATTAATGGAAAATCAATTGTTTACAAGTGCTTCTTATGCGGCAGCATTTGTATTAGGGACTAATGCTAATGGATTAACACATTGGAAAACAAAAAATGGTCAGACTTTAAAAGAATTAGAAGATAATTAAAGAGGTATGTCTAAGTATGAACGAATATATTAAAAGCCTAGAACAAGAATTTTCTTTAATAAAGAGTGGATTTAAGGAAGAAGAGAAAAGAGCGTTAGATGATTATAAATCTAATGATAAAGAGTATGTTAAAAGACTAGCTTTCTTATCATATGAATCAAAAGTATATCAAGTTAGAATGTACGGTGTGTTTCTTTTCGGTTATTTATCAGATGATAGTGATATCCTAACTTTTATGAGAGATGAAGTATCTAAAGATGATAATTGGAGAGTGCAAGAGGTACTTGCGAAAGCATTTGATGAATATTGTAAAAATAAAGGTTATGAAAATTCAATTCCTGTAATTGATGAGTGGCTAAGGTCTGATAATGCGAATAAGAGAAGAGCTGTTACAGAAGGATTAAGAATATGGACTAGTAGACCATATTTCAAAGAAAATCCGCAAGAAGCAATAAAAAGAATAGCCTCATTAAAAGAAGATACTAGTGAATATGTAAGAAAATCAGTAGGAAATGCATTAAGGGATATAAGTAGAAAATTCCCAGAACTTATAAGTGAAGAGTTAAAAACTTGGAATTTAGAAACTAGGGAAATCAAACAAGTATATAAATTAGCGAGTAGGTTTGTTGTGGAGTAAGTATTTTTGAAATAAGGTTTTATAATTTTTTGCAGTATAATGGAACTAATGAGAGATGTCTATCCTCATCCCCCGTTTTTATTTTTTTGGAGGGGGGGTCGACATCTCTTTTTTATTTTATGCATATGCACCCTTACGTGTCTTTTTTTATGTACACTTTATGTGGTATAATGATAAGGAGAATATAAGAAATTAGGAGATGAAAATGGAAAATAGTGTTAAAGAAAATTACGAAATAATACAACGTGCAGAATTACATAGAAAAATCTGGGCGATTGCGGATGATGTACGAGGTGCAGTAGACGGTTGGGATTTTAAACAGTATATATTAGGTATACTATTCTATAGATTCATCTCAGAAAATATGAGAGATTATTTTAATAAAGCTGAGCGTGAAGCAGGGGATGTAGATTTTAATTATGCTGATATAAGTGATGATGAAGCATTAAAATATTTTAAATCGGGAACTGTTGAAGAAAAAGGATTTTTCATTTTGCCGAGCCAACTCTTTGAAAATATTGTAAAGAAAGCTGCCAAAGAAGATAACCTAAATGTTAAACTGGATACAATATTTAAAGAAATAGAAGCAAGTGCCATAGGAAGTGGATCAGAAGAAGATTTCAAAGGATTATTTAGAGATGTGGATCTAACCAGTGATCGTTTAGGAGAATCTGTACCAGAGAAAAATATGAAATTAACTAGTATTTTAGTAGGTATTAGTGAACTTAATTTTGGAAATTTTGAAGACAATCACATTGATGCATTCGGAGATGCTTATGAATATTTAATTTCTAATTATGCATCTAATGCAGGTAAATCTGGAGGAGAATTCTTCACTCCTCAAACAGTGTCAAGACTGCTGGCGAAATTAGTAGTTGATGGGAAAGATAAGATTAATAAAGTTTATGATCCAACATGTGGGAGTGGTTCGTTATTATTGCAAATGAGAAAGTTCGAAGGTGTGGAAATAGAAGAAGGTTATTATGGTCAAGAAATAAATATGACTAACTATAACTTAGCTAGAATGAATATGTTCTTACACAATGTGAACTACAATGATTTTTCTATTAAACGAGGAGATACACTATTAAACCCTTATCATGGGGAAGAAAGACCGTTCGATGCTATAGTATCAAACCCACCGTATTCTATAAAATGGATAGGTGATGCAGATCCAACATTAATTAACGATGAACGTTTCGCACCTGCTGGTAAACTTGCTCCTAAATCATATGCGGACTATGCATTTATTATGCATTCACTTAGCTATTTATCAAGTAAAGGGCGTGCAGCTATAGTATGTTTCCCAGGAATTTTCTATAGAAAAGGTGCAGAAAGAACTATTAGGAAATATTTAGTAGATAATAACTTTGTAGATTGTGTTATTCAACTACCTGACAATTTATTCTTTGGAACATCGATTGCTACATGTGTATTAGTATTAGCAAAAAATAAAACGGTGAACAAAACTTTATTTATTGATGCATCTAAAGAATTCAAAAAAGAAACAAACAATAATATATTAGAAGAAAAAAATATAGATAATATTATTAAAGAATTTAGAGAAAGAGCAGATGTTGAATATTTCTCACGTTATGTAGATAATAGTAAAATAGAAGAAAATGACTATAATCTATCAGTATCAACATACGTAGAAAAAGAAGATACAAGAGAAAAAATCGATATTAAAGTATTGAATAAAGAGATTGCTGTAACTGTGAAGAAAATAGATGAACTACGTGCATCTATAGATGAGATAGTTAGGGAGCTAGAGAGTGATGAATAATGAAATTAGTTTTTTAATGTATTCTTTAGATGAAGAAAATGTCAGTGTTAATGTAAGAGTATCTGAAGATACTATATGGATGACTCAAAATGCACTTGCTGAACTATTTGGAATAGATAGAACAGGAGTAGGAAGACACTTAAAGAATATTTTTGAAGAAGGGGAACTTGACAAAGAAGTGGTATGTGCAAATTTTGCACACACCACAAAACATGGTGCTATAGAAGGAAAAGAACAGGTTAGAGATTTAAAATATTATAATCTTGATGCCATTATTTCAGTCGGATATAGAATAAATTCTAAAAAAGCGACTGCCTTTCGAATTTGGGCAACAAATATATTGAAAGAGTATATGATAAAAGGTTTTGCTATGGATGATGATCGCTTAAAACAAGGTACTTCTTTGTTTGGTAATGATTATTTCAAAGAACTTTTAGAACGCATTCGTGATATTCGTTCTAGTGAAAAAATATTTTATCGTCAAGTATTAGACTTATTCGCAACTTCAATTGATTATAATGGAAATAGTGAAGAAGCTAAGAAATTCTTTGCCACTGTTCAAAATAAAATGCATTACGCAATCCATCATCATACGGCAAGTGAGTTAATATTTAATAGAGTAGATGGTGATAAAGAATTTATGGGTCTAACTACCTTTAAAGGAGAATTACCAACATTGACAGAAGCTAAAATAGCTAAAAACTATTTAAGCGAAAAAGAATTACGTGGTTTAAATCAACTTGTATCTGGATATTTAGACTTTGCAGAAAGACAAGCAGAACGTGCAGTAGCTATGACAATGGTAGATTGGATAAAACATGTCGATAATATTCTACGAGCAACAGGTGAAGATATATTAGAAAATGCAGGTAGTATATCACGAAAACAGATGGAAGAAAAAGTTTTAGAAGAATATAAAAAGCATTCATCACATACTATAACACCTGTAGAACAAGATTATTTAGAAGAAATTAAAAATATAGAAAAATTAGCAAAGAAAGGAGGAAAATAGATGACGAACATATTAGAATTACTTAAGAATGAAAAAGTAGAGTGGAAGAAGTTAGAGAAAATAAAAGAAATAAAAGTTATTACTGCGAAAACAAAGTTAAGGAAAACAGAATATAATATTGAAGGGAAATATCCAATAATTGATCAAGGACAAGATTTTATAGTAGGGTATACAAATAGAGAATCCGCATTATTTGACTTAGATGAGTATGTAATATTTGGTGATCACACTGAAAGTGTTAAATATGTAGATTTCAGATTTGCGCAAGGAGCGGATGGTATTAAAGTTTTAAAAGTTGATAAAA
Organism: uncultured Gemella sp.; assembly: GCA_963525505.1. GTDB lineage: Bacteria > Bacillota > Bacilli > Staphylococcales > Gemellaceae > Gemella. The sequence continues at coordinate 6,991 of CAURKK010000014.1, read as the reverse complement.
GTTATATAAAACCGAGATACTTGTATCACGTTATTCTGAATTTTTATGAAAAACAAGGTAAATATATGAGACATTTTTCTTTGTTGAAACAAACTGAAATCCCAATCCCCTCACTAGAGATTCAAGAGAAAATAGTAGAAATACTTGACAAATTCACAAGTTATGTTACGGAACTTCAGTCGGAACTTCAGTCGGAACTTCAGTCACGTACTAAACAATATATGTATTATAGAGATAAGTTATTAAGTGAAGAATATTTGACTAAAGTGACTAAGGAAATGGAAGAAGATAGGAGATTAAATGTAGTTACACTTGGAGAAATTGGTGAATTTACAAGAGGGAATGGACTACAGAAAAAAGATTTCCAAGAAGAAGGAAATCCAGTTATTCATTACGGGCAAATTTATACTAAGTATGGTTTTGTAGCAGATGAGGTTTTATCATATGTTAGCGATGAAATTTTTTCTAAGCTAAGAAAAGCTCAGAAAAATGATATTTTAATTGCCACTACTTCAGAAAATATAGAAGATGTAGGAAAGAGTGTTGTTTGGCTTGGTGAAGATGAAATTGGCTTCTCAGGTGATATGTATAGCTATCATACTCAACAAAATTCAAAATATATTGCATACTATTTCCAAACAAATGCTTTCCAAAGACAAAAGGAACGAAAAGCGACTGGAACAAAAATGATAAGAATTCATGCTGATGATATGGAAAAATTTGAAATTCCACTTCCACCTCTTTCACTTCAAAATAAAATAGTGAAGGTCTTGGATAAAATTCAAGTATTGCTTGCAGATACAAAAGTATTGTTGCCTGAAGAAATTGAACAACGACTGAAACAATATGAATATTATCGAGAAAAACTCTTGACATTTGACGTAGAATGTAGTAGAACGAACGAACGAACGATCATAATATCTAATACTTACTATGATATTTTACAAGAAGTTGCTAATATAGTTGAAGTAGATATTGAGGATAAAGTACATTTGAAAACGTTAAGTGATATTTCAAGAGAAAAATTGTCGTATGGTTCTGGTGCCAAAGCTGTATCTTATAATGAAAATATAAGATATATAAGAATAACAGATATCGATGATAATGGACAATTAAAACAAGAAAAAGTGTCACCTGGTATTGTAGAAGATAAATATATGTTAAAAAAAGGAGATATTTTATTTGCACGAAGTGGGGCAACTGTAGGAAAAAATTATATTCATTTAGTGGATGAAAAGTCAATTTATGCTGGGTATTTAATTAAGTTTACTGCTGATACTAATGAAGTACTATGTAAATATGTATATCATTGTGTAAATAACTCTATGTATGAGAAGTTTATTTCAAGTATGAAAAGTAATGCTTCTCAACCGAATATTAATGCACAGCAATATTCGAATTATAAAGTTATAGTTCCTCCTCTTCATGTTCAACAACATGTTGTAAATATTCTTGATAAGTTTGATACATTAGTGAATGATATTAAAGAGGGATTACCAAAGGAAATAGAACAACGCCAGAAGCAATATGAATATTGGAGAGAACAATTATTAAGTTTTAATTTAGAATAAAGGAGAAATGACTATTATGAGTAGTGAAACTTTTGATAATATAGAGAAATTAGCTAAAAACATATTAGATAGTGATAGAAAGACATTTCTATACTATGCTTTTAATGGTATGGGTAAAACAAGACTCTCTATGGAGTTAAAAAGATTAGTAGAAAAAGATAACAATATAGATCAGTATCCTAAGATATTATTCTATAACGCTTTTATAGAAGATTTGTTTATCTGGGAGAATAGTGATATCGATAGTAGTGTATTAAAAATCGATAAAAGTTCGGAGTTTTTTAGTTTATTAAAAGATTTAGGACAAGAAGCTAGTATAATTAGAAAATTCCAAGAATTTACTTTATCTAAACTAGAACCTGCATTTAATTTGGGAACAGGAGAAGTTACTTTTAGAATACCAAAAGGTAATGAAGTTATTAAAAATATAAAGATATCTAGAGGAGAAGAGAGTATATTTATTTGGTCAATATTTTTAGTAATGTTAGAAACAATATTATCTGATTTGAGTATTACTGTTGTTGAAGAGAGAACGATAGAGAATTATAATAATCTGGAATATATATTTATAGATGATCCAATGTCTTCATTGGATGATAATAACATAATAGAAGTAGCTATTTCTTTGAAAGAATTAGTGAAGAAGGCAAGGTTGCTTAATATAAAACTTATAATCACAACTCATCATCCGTTATTCTATAATGTATTATATAATGAAATAAATAAAAGAAAAAGCTTTGAATGTTGTTTTATTAAAAATGAAGGGGGGAGGTACAAAAAAGAACAACAAAACGATACTATTTTTGGATATCATCATTTTATAATACATGAGATAAAAAATGCTATTTCAAATAATAAAATAGAGAGATATCATTTTACTTTGTTTAGGAACCTATTAGAAAAGACGGCAACATATTTAGGGTATGAGAGATGGGGTGATTTGATTACAGACGTCGATTTAACTGAAGAAATTAGGAGGGGATATATAAGAAAAATAAATCTATTTTCTCATAATAAGGTTTCAGATTTAGAAAAACCAGAGTTGAAAGAGCAAGAAAAAAAAATGCTAGAAAGATTATTTAATAATTTTATGAAAGATTATAGATGGAAGGAGTAGTTTTATGTCAGAAGAAAAATTCAAGTATAAAACTTCGCCCATCGCAGAGATGCAAGGTGGGATAGTCTTAGCGAGGTTTGAAAAGCCTGAACGTAGAGTAGAAGAATATCAAACTGAATCACAACTTGAAGAAAATATGATTAATAATCTAGTTTCTCAAGGATATGAACGTCTTGATGTTAGAAATATGGATGATTTATACAGTAATCTTCGTGTACAAATTGAGAAGTTAAATGATATTAAATTTAGTGATAGTGAATGGAAAAGATTTCTACTTGAGTATTTAGATGCGCCTAATGATGGAATAATCGAAAAGACTCGTAAAATTCAGGAGAATCATATTTATGATTTTATATTTGATGATGGTAGATTAAGAAATATCAAGATAATAGATAAGAAAAATATTCACAACAACCATCTACAAGTAGTTAATCAAGTTACAGTGGCTAAAAACAGATATGATGTGAGTATTTTAGTAAATGGTTTACCTCTTGTTCACATTGAATTGAAAAAACGTGGGGTTAATATTAGAGAAGCATTTAATCAGATTCAAAGATATGAGGATGAAAGTTTCAATCTAGATAATTCACTTTATAAGTTTGTTCAAATTTTTGTTATTTCAAATGGGACATACACAAGGTATTTCGCTAATACGACTGAACGTGATAAGAGTAATTATGAATTCACTTGTGAATGGGCAGATGCTAAGAATAGGGTTATCGCAGATTTAGAAGACTTTACAGCGACGTTCTTTGAGAAGAGAACTATTCTTGAGATTTTAACTAAATATTGTATTTTTAATTCAAGAAATGTGTTGTTAATCATGCGTCCATATCAAATTGCTGCGACTGAAAGACTATTATGGAGAATTAATTCTAGTTTTGAAAATAAAAAAGCTGGAAGTGTAGAAGCGGGTGGATTTATCTGGCATACTACCGGATCTGGTAAGACTTTAACATCATTCAAGTCAGCAAGATTAGCTACTGAGTTAGATTATATTGATAAAGTATTCTTCGTAGTTGATAGAAAAGACTTAGACTATCAGACTATGCGTGAATACCAAAAATTTCAAAAAGATAGTGTAAATGGAAGTAAGGATACAAAAGAATTAAAAATTAGTATTGAAAAACAAGATAATAAAATAGTTGTTACAACAATTCAAAAATTAAATGAGTTTGTTAAAAGTAATAAAGGGCATGAAATTTATAACAAGCATTGCGTATTTATTTATGATGAATGCCATAGGTCACAATTTGGTTTAGCTCAAAAGAATATTCAAAGTTCATTTAAGCATTATTATCAATTTGGTTTTACGGGAACTCCGATCTTTGTAGAAAATTCATTAGATGGAAAAACAACTTCTGATGTGTTCGGAGCACAATTACATAGTTATGTAATTACCGATGCGATTAGAGATGGGAAAGTTCTTAAATTCAAAATTGACTACAACAGTATTAATCCGAGGTTCAAGAGTTCTGAAGAAGAAACAGATGATGAAAAACTAAAAGTTCTTGAGAATAAAATGTTCTTACACCCAGAACGTATTACGGAAATTACTAAATATATTCTCGATAGGTTTGATTCTAAAACTTATCGTAATACACAATATACGGTAAAAGATAAACGTATTAATGGATTTAATGCGATGTTTGCGGTGCAAAGTGTAGATGCTGCGAAGATGTATTATGAAGAGTTTAAAAAACAGCAGGCAAACTTACCTGAAGATAAAAAATTAAAAGTTGCGACAATATTTAGTTATGCTCCAAACGAAGAAAGAGCCTCAGGAGAAATTGAAGAAGAGAGTATGACGTCATCAGCAATGTCAACTACTGCAAAACAATTCTTAACGAATGTGGTTGATGACTATAATTCATTTTTCCAAACTAACTTCACTATAGATGGTAATGGATTTGAAAATTATTATAAAGATTTATCTAGTAGAGTAAGAAACAAAGAAGTAGATTTACTAATTGTTGTTGGTATGTTCTTAACTGGATTCGATGCTCCAACTATGAATACATTATTCGTTGATAAAAACTTGAGATATCATGGACTTATTCAGGCATTTTCTAGAACAAATAGGATTCTAAATAAGATGAAAGCTTTCGGTAATATTGTTTGCTTTAGAAACTTAGAAAAAGCTACTAAAGATGCGATTAAACTATTTGGTGATGAAAATAGTATTAATGTAATTATCGAGCGTAGTTATGATGATTACATCAACGGCTTCACGGATGAAGATACAGGAGTTATATTCAAAGGGTATAAGGAACTATGTGAAGAAATCATAGAAAAATTCCCAGACCCAACAGAAATCAAACTAGAAAAAGATAAGAAAGAGTTTGTTAAGTTATTTGGTGAAATCTTGAAGAGAGAAAACATCTTGAGAAACTATGATGAATTCAGTAGTTTTGAGAAGATAATTTCTGAGAGATTGAAACAAGATATGAAGAGTGTATATATTTGGATAAAAGATGAGTCAATATCACCAAAACCACCGATAATAGATCCTGATGGGCCTATTATAGATTACTCTGATGTTGAATTCCATATTGACCTTCTAAAAACTGAAGAGGTAAATCTTGATTATATCCTAGCCTTAATTCTTGAAAAAGCTAAAGAGCAAGGTACGAATAATGAAACATTAAAAGAAGAAATAAGAAGATTGATTCGTTCTTCACTTGGAACAAGAGCAAAAGAAGAATTAATTATTGAATTTATCAATCGTACAGACTTAACTAAGTTTGATAAAAATGAAGATATACTAGAAGCTTTTTATGAATATGCTAAGATTGAGAAAGAACAAAAGATAAATGAACTTATCACTGAAGAAAATCTAAAAGAAAAATCTAAGAAATTTATAGAGAAATCAATTAGTAGAGGATATGTTGCCCAAGGTGGAACTGAATTAGATGATGTATTACCACCAGTAAGACGTGTTGGTGGAGAAAGAGAAGCTAAGAAGCAATCAGTTCTTTCTAAATTGAAAGATATCGTTAAAGTATTTGTGGGGATATAATATATTTATGTATATGATTTACAGAAATAGTAGATTACTATAAAAATATATATTATAATGAAAATAACTAAGAGATATTGGAAATCTTTCCCGAAGTTTTTTGAGGACAGATAAATATCTCTTTTTTATTTTATGCATATGCACCCCTATGTGTCTTTTTTTATGTGCATGATATATGCTATAATAAAATTGACATAAATTGTTTTCAAAATTTTACTAACTTTAGGAGAAGGATATGTTTAAGAAATGTTGTAGTAGTAGAAGTGAAAAAAATTATAAAATACACCACAGCCCTAGACCAATTAAACTTTCAGATGAAATGGATAGTGTAATAAAAAAATTACTTTGGTACACACCGAATATTGATTCATATCAATCTAGTAAAAATGAATTAATCTCTGATAAAATCTATGATGAATTTTCATTTTCTTATATCATTGGTCAAATGGGGATGAAGGAAGGGCAGGATGTAAAGTGGTTGTGGACAAGAGACGTTATCAGTGATGATGAATGGAAATTTTTTGAAGGGAAAATATGTACGAATTGCCAAAAAATAATAATATCAAAGTATTCTACCTTTTCTAAAGTAAATGCTTTATTAACGGCTATAAGAAATAGTATAGCGCATGGTCATTTTTCTATAATCGATGACTATTTTATTGGTTTTAATAAGAAACGTACTACGACTGAACCAGAAGATTTGAAAAAAGCTGTTATAAAGATTAAGCCTAAATTATTACTTAAGGCATTAGATCAATTAACGTCTCCAATAGGTAAGGAAAAACTGCTTGCATATGCTTTTAAAAATGTTGGTTATAAAGTTACAGAACCAAAAAATAGAAGTAGGGATTTTGATCTATGTCTCGAGAAGAATGGTAAGAAGTATGTAGTAGAAATAAAATCATATAAAGGTCAGACATATCTACATCCTGAGCATGTTATGAGATTTCTTAAGAGGGCAGAAGAAGAAGTACCTGACTATGAAAAGATATTACTTATCGATACATCGAGGGTAACGAAAGCTGTACGAGCGCTAGAATCAAATATTAAAGGATTTAGGATTATAGATATTAATCAAGTTAAGCAACTATTAGGAAGAGAACCTGTAGATATATTGGCCAAATAAATCTATAACTAATAACAAGAGCGATTCAAAAATAATAACTTTTAAAAAAGTGTATATGAGAATTCATAGACGCAGTGGTTTATTGATATCTAAATTCGCTTTATGAAAGCTTTTTAGATATCTAATAAACTTTGCGGGGGTGACTCGACAAAATCGAT